>JAICHT010000061.1 GCA_025924755.1 Chitinophagaceae bacterium
ATGGGTGGCGTTATTACTGCTGCTTACTAATTGAGAGTTGTTGAAGTAGCTTGCCGTACTATCTAATAAAGAAGCCTGGTTGTTTTGAAAGCTAAGGTTGGGAATAATCAACAACTCATTGGCCGAATCTATTTTATAATCAAACCGCATATTAAACCGGTGGTTATTATTAGTGCTGTTTTGGTTAGAGACTTCGGTATTGTTCGGTATGTTTTTTAAAAAGTATTGCGTATTGGAAGTTTGATCAGTGGCGTTATTGGTATTGTTGAAAAAGTAGCTGCCTGACATCGAAACTTTCTTTCCCCAATCATCAGCATAGTTTATACCGAGTGAGTTGGTTTTATTGATGCCACTTTGTTTGCCTACCAAAAAGTTGCTGTTATTTCCAAAGCCGCCGCCATTATTGTTATTACCGCCTCCACCCCGCTGTCCACCGCCGCCCCTTCCACCCCGGCCGCCTCTTTGTCCGCCACTGCTGGTAACACCTAAAAGATCCTGCGAAGAAAAGTTTTGCTGGTTGATATTATTGACAAGGCCTACCACCGATATCTTTTGCGTGCCATGCAAAAAAGTAGTATTGCCGCCGGCCTGGTAACGGCTGTCTGTTCCGTAGCCGGCATATACCCTTCCGTATTGTCCATTGCGCATATTGGCTTTGGTAATAATGTTGATGCTTTTAGACGTATTGCCGTCATCAAAACCGGTAAACTGTGCCTGGTCGCTTAGCCGGTCAAACACCTGTATCTTATCTACAATTTCTGCCGGAAGGTTGCGCAGCGCAGCAGTAGCATCATCGCCAAAGAGGTCGCGTCCATCAATGGTTACTTTTTTAACTGCTTCACCATTGGCCGTTACCTGCCCGTTTTGTACGGTAATGCCCGGCATTTTTTTAGCCAGGTCTTCCACGGTAGCGTCGGGGTTTACTTTAAACTGGTTTGCATTAAATTGTACCGTATCGCCTTTTTGAACCGCCGGCGGTTCTTTGGCCGTAACGGTTACACCCGAAAGTTCCCTGGAAGTTTTTGGCAGCGTAATGGCACCCATATCTATATCCGCACTATCCATGCGTACACTTCTGGAAAGCGTTTCATATCCAACCGAACTTATTTTTAAAGTAAACGAATCTTTTTTCAGGTCATTAAATAAAAAACTTCCGGTAGCGTCGGTAAAAGTGGAGGCGGTAAAGCTGGTGTCCGATATACTTTTTAACGTAACGGTGACGCCTTGTAGCGGCGCTTTTGTTTCCTGGTCCTGTAAGGTTCCTTTTACGTTAAAAGTTTGTGCCTGTACTATAAAAAAGATAAAAAAACACAAGCCTGATAACGCAAATCTTTTATTCATAGAACCAATTTTTAGCTTACCCGACTGTAAAGGTTAAATAAAAACTATGCCCCCGATGCTGCTTTAGGTTAATTAATGCTAATAAATTCGTACTATATTGCATACCCAAATTTTAATGAACATGGAGTACAACAGAATTGTAGCAGTAACAGGCTTACCAGGCTTGTATGAATTAGTAAGCAGCAAAAATGATGGTGCTATTGTGCGGTCGCTGGATGAAGGAAGTACGAAGTTCGTTTCTTCCCGCATTCATAATTTATCACAGCTGGAAAGTATTGAAGTATATACAGTAGGAGATAATTTAAATCTTGCAGAAGTATTTATGGCCATGCAAAAAAGCACAGAAGCATTGCCCGATACCAAAGATGCCAAAGCACTAAAAAGTTATTTTGAAAAAGTAGTGCCGGATATTGATTTTGAAAGAGTGTATAGCAGCGATATGAAAAAAATGCTGAAATGGTACGAAACACTTAAGGCAAATAATGTAGAAATTAAAGTATCGCAACCGCAGGAAGAAACCGAAGAAAGCGAAGCATCGGCAGATGCGGCAGAATAGTGATAAAATGCGGAATGCCATACGCTGCTGCTTACTCTTATCAATTATTTACCTTTCAATCTTTTGACTATGGATAATAGTGCAGATATTAAAAAACTTCCACGCCATTTTTTGCCGGAAGATTTTAAAATAACCGACTGGCAAAACTTACAGCCGTATTTTGAAACGTTGTTAAACCGTCCTATTAACTCCAGGCACGAGCTGGAAAATTGGTTGCAGGATATAAGTGAGCTGGAAGCCGTGATTATGGAAGATGCTACCTGGCGCCAGATAAAAATGACCTGCGATACGGAAAACAAAGCGTTGGAAGAGGCGTTCACTTATTTTGTGATGGAAATTCAGCCGCATATACAACCTTATGCAGACCGGCTGAATCACAAATTGATAAATTGCGCATATACAAAAGAGTTAGATACTGCACAGTATTTTACTTATTTGCGCAGCGTTAAAAAAAACATTGATCTCTTTCGGCAGGAAAATATTCCGCTACAGGCAGAGATTGCTGTGATGGCCCAACAGTATGGTGTAATTACCGGAAAGATGTCGGTGGAGGTAGAAGGCCGGGAATATACGCTACAGCAGGCAGCAAAGTTTTTAGAAAACCCGGTGAGGGAAGTGCGGGAAGAAGTGTATCTTAAAATACAAGACCGCCGCTTACAGGATAAAGACGCGTTAAACGATCTTTTTACCAAATTGGTTGAGAAAAGAGACCAGGTGGCAAAAAACGCAGGTTTTCAAAACTATCGCGATTATAAGTTTGCGGATTTAGGCCGATTTGATTATACGAAGGAAGATTGTTTTCAATTTCATGATGCAGTAAAGCAAAGTGTACTTCCGTTAGTAGAATTTATTTACGATCGTAAGCGCCAGAAATTGGGATTGTCTTCTTTAAAGCCCTGGGATATCGAAGCCGAGCCGCAGGGCGTAAAGCCATTAACACCTTTTGAGACAGGCGAAGAACTGGTAGATAAAAGCATTGAATGTTTCCGGCAGATGAATCCCTTTTTTGCAGCTTGCCTGGCAAAGATGAAAGCAATGGGACGGTTGGATTTGGACAGCCGCAAAGGCAAAGCTCCCGGCGGTTATAATGCGCCGTTGGCAGAAACCGGTGCTCCTTTTATTTTTATGAACGCTGCCGGGCAAATGCATGATGTAACTACTATGGTGCACGAAGGCGGTCACGCGATTCATTCTTTTTTAACGCACCCGCTGACTCTTACTGCCTTCAAAGAATATCCGATGGAAATTGCCGAAGTAGCCAGTATGACGATGGAGCTTTTTACAATGGATTACTGGAGTGTGTTTTTTGATAATGAAGAAGATTTGCATCGGGCCAAAGAACACCAGTTGGAACGGGTGATTACCATTTTTCCATGGATTGCTACTATTGACAAATTTCAGCATTGGATATATGAACATCCTAATCATACGCTGGAAGAAAGAGCCGCAATATGGAGAGAAATTTTAGTGGAGTTTACACCCAAGAATTTAGATGTGTCGGGCCTTGAGCAATACCGCCAATACTCCTGGCAGCGCCAGTTGCATCTTTACGAAGTGCCGTTTTACTATATCGAATATGGCATTGCCCAACTGGGCGCTATCGGCTTATGGAAGCAGTTTAAGGAAAACAAAGAACAAGCTATTGAAAACTATATCAATGCTTTAAAACTAGGAGGTACCAAAACACTTCCGGAACTATATGCCGCCGCAGGATTGAAGTTTGATTTCAGCCCCGATTATATAAATGAACTGATGCTTTTTGTGCAGAACGAAATGGAAAAGCTCACAAGGCCACACTAAGATGCATATACTATTGCGCCTGAATACCGTATTAAAATTCAGGCGCAATTTTTACAAATACCGTTAATTACTACCTGCACGTTTTCCATTATATAACCTTCCGGTAATACAACCTTGGGCGATACGATATCATCCAGGCAAATAGTACTGTTGCAATTGGTACATATAAAATGCACATGATCATCGTGATGATGGTTTTCCGTACAATCCTTACACAGGGCATAACGAACCGAATTATCAGCAGTAGGTATGGCGTGCACAATACCTTTTTCCACAAAGGTTTGTAAGGTTCGGTAAATAGTAACCCTGTCAAACTTTTCTGCGGCCTTCTTTTCTATATCGCCATGGGCAAGCGCATCGGGATTTTGTAAAAATAACGACAGTATTTTTTTTCTGCCTTCTGTAATGCTCAGGTGTTTTCTTCGCAATACTTCGGCGGCTTTGGTATCAGCATGTATCATATCAGCTCTATCCATATTATTCTTTTAAAAGCTTTTCTACCCTGCCGGCCAGTTGGTGCAGTTCACTCGGTTTCAGGCCATCATATATTTGTATCACATCGCCCTTTTTATTTATCAAAGCCACAAACTGCGTATGCAAAAAATCATCGGTATCGTTCCTTCTGTTATTGGCCGGATCATCAATTTTATAACTAAAGCGGGCCATATTATACAGGCTGTCTTTGCGGCCGGTTAAAAAAACCCATTTGGCCGGGTTCACATGCATCGAGTCGGAATAACGCTTTAGCCGCGCTACCGAATCAATTTCAGGGTCGCAGGTATGCGATACGATCATAAAATCCGGTTCGCTTTTAAACTGGTCGTACAAACTGCGCATATTATTGTTCATACGTGGGCAGATGCCTTTGCAGGTGGTGAAAAAAAAGTTTACCGCCACTACTTTGCCCTGCATATTTTTTTCGGTAACGGTATCGCCATTCTGATTTAAGAAAGCAAAAGGTTGCACCCTGCTAATAGGCGGTGTATTAGTATGGGTAAAGCCCGGAATGACCTTAGCCAGCACTACAAAAAAGCTTAAAACCAGCACCACAAAAAAACCAATATAAAAAATACGTTTTTTAGACATAGCATATTGTTGTACCGGCAAAGTTACTTAAGTTGTAGGGTGCAGGCGATATAGTAGTTACCACAACTCATTATTTAAAGTTTAGTTATGAAAAAATGGATGCTTTTTATTGCGGTCTTGTTTTCGATATCCGTTATGGCTCAATCGAAAGAAGAAGCGAAAATCAGAAATTTACTGGCTACACAAACGGGTGACTGGAACCGGGGCGATATTGACGGCTTTATGCAAACGTATTGGCAGAGCGATTCGCTACTGTTTATTGGCAAGAATGGCG
This sequence comes from Chitinophagaceae bacterium, assembly GCA_025924755.1. Classification (GTDB taxonomy): domain Bacteria; phylum Bacteroidota; class Bacteroidia; order Chitinophagales; family Chitinophagaceae; genus Flavisolibacter. The sequence continues at coordinate 5,058 of JAICHT010000061.1, forward strand.
TTACCAAAGGCTGGCAGGCTACGCTGGACCGCTATAAGAAAAGCTATCCGGACACCGCAGCTATGGGAAAGCTATCGTTTGATATTTTAATACTAAAGCCGCTTTCGCCGCAATACTATTATGTAGTAGGCAAATGGATGCTGCAACGCAGCGTAGGAGATATCAGCGGGCATTTTGATTTACTGCTTCATAAAATAAAAAATCGCTGGGTAATCATTTCCGATCATAGTTCGTAACTTAATACGACATTTCATGAATTGCTGACTTTATGATTTTTAAAAACCTTCTTGTATTTTATCTATTTCTTATTTTACCTGTACTTATCATTCAACAAGGTGGAGCACATCATTATATTACCGCTAGTGCCTTTTTCTTTCTGCTTTGGTTTTACCTTCTTGTTTATAAACCTGCTATTTGTGGCCTGCGGCTAATTGCCTGTGGTAAGATTAGTCCGAAGAAATTCTGATACAACTTTATTCCCGGCTGGAACGATGACTATGGCTGGTTCTTGTATTTCAATAGAAAAATAAAAGAGGAAGCACTTTAGTGTGGATTTTTGGCTCTTCCAGATCTGTTGGTATATTAGGCTGAATAGTATTAATACTATTGAATTTAATTTGCTTCCGTATTAAGTTTATAGAAACCTCTTTTCAAAATGAGTAAAAATATCTCGAATCATAATGAAGCTGAAAAGAAATTTGGAATTATACTTTTAGTATTTCCATTTTTATTGCTTCCTATACTAAAAGCTATTCACACCACACCTATTGTACATACAATTATATTGGCAGGTATAGCATTAATAATAGGAATTATATTAATAGTAGTTGGAGATGCAGGGAACCGGAAATTTTATATCATGATGACGGTAATCTTTATGCTGTTGCTTCTATTTCCATTTTTGAAACCGGATATAATTAAGTAACTATTTAATATGGAGAATACTACTGAATGTAATTGATAATATTGAACTTTCAGAAGTCATAATTCTGGTCTCTTTCATCTCAGTTATATTATGCCTCTTAACTCTTCCAAACTTTATAATAATACCGGATCATTGCAGAAAAGCTCAGTATGAAGAATATATAAAAAGCGATATTGTACCATCGCACGGCATAATTAATAATGGCCGTATTAAAGTAAAGTCCTATCGTAACAATGCTCAACAGCCACAGCAAACCTATGCTGAACGAGTTCATGATCTTTATAAAATATTTTTTTACTTCCGGATCCATATTACTACCTCAAGGTACTAATAAAGATTTGAACGCCACCGAATCGCCGTTGAAAACATTAAAATCTACCCTCGAATAAATGCCGTTCACGTGCCCCATTTCGCTGTGTTGCCAAAACGTCCAGTTCCGGGTAATACGGGGATGGTGAAGTTGCAGGTAATGTGCTACCCAAAGTGGATACGCATCAAAAGGGCCTTTTAAATAATGTTCGTAAAAATCGACGTTGGTATAGATAATGGGCCGGACGTTATAGTGTGCTTCCAGTGCATCCAGCCAGGCTTTTACTTCCCGCTGCAATACGTCTGTTGGCACCCCATACGTTTGTTCTACATCCAGCACCGGCGGCAGGTCGCCGGTTTCCAGCTTTACCGATTTAATAAAGTTCTCTGCCTGCTTTTTACCGTCTTTCCGTGCAATAAAAAAATGATAGGCACCGCGTATCATTCCGGCTTCCTTGGCTTTTTTCCAGTTGCGTTTAAAAAACGGATCCATATTGCGTGTGCCTTCCGTAGCTTTTATAAAAGCAAAACCCATCTGTATTTCATGCACCTTCATGTCTTTTACCGTAGGCCACGAAATAAGCTGCTGATACCGCGATACATCAATGCCATGAATAGGATAATTGGCCGGAACAGGAATACCAAACTCTTTATAGTTTACAAAACGCGACCGGCTGTTTTGCCACCATATAAAGCCAACAACCGCCAGGGCACAAGCTACCAGTATAGCCATTATTATCTTAAAATAATGCGCAGTTCTCTTTTTTTTAGCTTTTGCAGGCATTTGATACCGCAACAATAAAAATACTTAGCCGTATATCAGAAGAAAAGTTTGTTAAAGGCTCTTAATTTTACGGAATGCCTGCATTTAACCGGAATGATAGTGTGAATTTTTTGTCGAAGCTTACGTGGCGGCGTTTCTTTAATATGGTTAAGGTGTATAGCAGCTACCAGGTAAGTAAGTTTACAAAAAAAAGTGTACAGTGGGGAATGCCCATTTCTATTTCTTTTGAGCCTACTACTTCCTGTAATCTTCGCTGCCCCGAATGCCCCAGCGGTTTACGGGCCTTTACCCGCCCCACCGGTATGCTGAAAAAAGATTTTTTTAAAGAAACGATTGACCAATTATATAAAGACCTCACGTACCTGGTTTTTTATTTCCAGGGCGAGCCGTATTTGAACCCTGATTTTTTAAATATGGTGCAATATGCCTCACAAAAAAACATCTATACCGCCACCTCTACCAATGCACATTATTTAACCGATGCCGCTGCCAGGCGTACGGTAGAAAGCGGGCTGGATCGGCTCATCATTTCTATTGACGGCACTACGCAGGAAGTATATCAGCAATACCGGGTAGGAGGTAAATTGAATAAAGTATTGGAAGGCGCCGCCAATATGGTAAAATGGAAAAAAGAGCTAAAGAGCAAAACCCCTTTTATCATTTTCCAGTTTTTGGTAGTGCGGCATAATGAGCACCAGATTGCAGAGGTGCAGCAATTGGCAAAAGAGATAGGCGTGGATGATGTATGGCTGAAAACAGCACAGGTATATGATTATGAAAACGATCCGAATAATTTAATTCCTACTATTGCCAAATACAGCCGTTATAAAAAAGGTAAGGACGGTCATACCCGGTTCAACGGTAATAACAAAAATCATTGCTGGCGGCTGTGGCACGATCCGGTTATTACCTGGAATGGCCTTGTTTCTCCCTGCTGCTTTGATAAAGATGCACAACACCAACTGGGAGATCTGCAACAGCAATCGTTTAAAGAACTATGGCAAAACAAAAGCTATAAGGAGTTTCGCAGCCAGGTATTACAAAGCCGTAAGAATATTGATATATGCGCCAACTGCTCCGAAGGTGTAAAGGTGTGGGGATAAGAAGAGCAGGATCAAAATGAACTGATATGAACCCCGCTACTATATCTTAGTTTTTACTTAACCAGAACAGAAACCTTACTTTTTAAGTTGGGCCTATGGGTATAGAAAAAGACATTCACCAGCATACGTTTGTAAACGCAAAGCAAAAAGCAGTCATTAACCTGCTATTTAGCTATGGCTGGGTAATAGAATACATGAAAAAATTTTTGGCCAAAGAAGGTATCACCCACCAGCAATATAATATTCTCCGTATTCTCCGGGGCAGCTCACCACACCCGCTCTCCACGCTGCAGATACGCGAACGCATGCTCGATAAAATGAGCGATACCAGCCGCATAGTAGACCGTTTAGTAACAAAGAACCTCGTTAAAAAAATTACCAGCCCCAAAGACCGCCGCCTGGTAGATATTACGATTACGGAAAAAGGCCAGCAGCTTTTAAAAAAATTAGATGCAGCGCCCAACCCGGTAGAAGCGGTGATGCAACACCTTACCGAAGCGGAAGCTAAAACGTTAAGCCACCTATTAGACAAAATGCGTAGTTCTGAATAATGTAACTTGGCGTCGAAATTAGAAGCATGCGGAAGAATATCCTGTTTTTTTTACTTTTTACCCTTTATTATTTTGTATCCTATAGTCAGCCTAAGTACGAGTTCAGAGGTGTATGGATTGCTACGGTAGATAATATTGACTGGCCACCACCTCATACTTTTAATGTAGACAGCCAGAAAGCCGATTATATCAGTCAACTGGACCTGCATAAGCAAAACGGTATGAACGCCGTAATTGTGCAAGTGCGGCCGGCAACCGATGCATTTTATCCTTCGCCCTACGAGCCGTGGAGCCAATGGCTTACCGGAAAGCAGGGCCAGCCGCCGGTTCCGTATTACGATCCTTTGCAGTTTATGATAGAAGAAGCGCACAAACGCGGCTTCGAGTTTCATGCGTGGTGCAATCCTTACCGGGCCAATTTTAGTATTGGCAAAGCTTCTATTGCACCGGCACATATTACCAAGCTTCACCCGGAATGGTTTTTAAAATATGGCAGCACTTTGTATTTCGATCCGGGTAATAAAGAAGGGCAACAATGGGTGGTAAACGTCATTAGCGATATGGTGCGCCGCTATGATATTGACGCCGTGCATATGGACGATTATTTTTATCCCTACCGTATAGCCGGCAAAGAATTTCCCGACACAGCCTCTTATCGCTTATATGGCAATGGCATGAATAAAGAAGATTGGCGAAGGAGCAATACCGATTCTATTATTTTTAAATTAAGCCGTGCTATCAAGCAGGAGAAGCCCTGGGTAAAATTTGGCATATCGCCATTTGGCGTATGGCGCAACCTGGATAAAGACCCGGAAGGCAGCGCAACCAAAGCCGGCGTTACCAACTATGATGATTTATATGCTGATATATTGGTTTGGTTGCGCCAAGGCTGGATAGATTATGTAGCGCCACAAATTTATTGGGAGATTGGCTTTAATCGGGCGGCATATGAAGTATTGCTCGATTGGTGGAGCAAGCATGCGTATGGCCGGCAGTTATATATCGGTCATGGTATTTATAAGTTTGAAGAAAACAACAAAGCCTGGCACGACCCAACCCAGCTACCCAGGCAAATTCAGTTATTACGCCAGTATCCTACCGTACAAGGGAGCATTTATTTTAGCAGTAAAACTTTTTATAGCAACCCATATGGCTGGAACGACTCTTTACAGAATAATTATTATAAGGAGCCGGCCTTAATACCTCCAATGGATTGGTTACCTAAAAAGCCGAAATAACTTTACTTAAAGCGTTGCCTTACCGGCAATACACTACAACTTTCGCGTATATACAGTACTAACTTGCTAGTACACCTATGCATATACGTTAGTTTATTAATTTCAACTTTTGTTATTAGTCATTATAAACACGCAACCTTAATGAACGTTAAAAAAAGTTAAAGCTTCCGTTAAACCTCAGCAATATTATTTGCTCATATACTGCAAATAATAATTAACCCTTTATGAAAACTTTCAAACAAACAATTTTTTTATCCATTGCATCATTTGCTGTTACTGCCTCCTTTGCACAAGCTAATTTAGGCGTTGCCGCCAGTTCTCAGGCTGCCGTAAGTAAATCGGTAAACATTCATGCGGCAGCAGCTGCCAGCCGCGCCGCAGCCAATGCAGCTAAAGTTACTAGAGGAACTATTGCTACCTCATCATCTAAAGCAGCCGAAGTAAAATCAACAACCACAAATACAACAGAGCATACTGTTACAAAAGGCAGTGAAGAAGGCGCAAAAATTAAAAATGAAGCAAAGGAGTCTTCTGATGTTAATGCCAATGCACGGGTAAACTCACAGGCATCTGTACACGCTTCTGATGAGGCGAAAGCACATGCCAATGATCATTCAGCCGTTTTTGGCAGCAAAGCAGATGGCGACGCGCAGACAAGTACTGATGCCGATGTAAAAGTAAATGGCAAACAAGCTACCGACAAAGCAGAAAACAAAGCCACTACTTTAAAAACAAAAACAGAAGAGAAAGAAAAAGCTGAAGTGGTTAAAGCAAAAAAAGTAAAAGCGAAAGAAGAAACCAAAGTAAAAGCCGATGCCGATGATGCTGTTAAAAAAACAAAACAAACAAAAACACACGGCCATATAAAATCAGAAACAGAAGTTACGTCCGAGACATCCACAAACGGAAGTATTCATTAATTAATAACCCCAGATTAAAGAATAAACCATCCGCTCCGTACCCGGATGGTTTATTCGTAATTGCCAAACCGCTACTTTATGAAAACAAGTTTCTTTAGCCTGCTTATAATTTTAACGGCCTCTTTTTCTGTGTATGCACAATCAGATTCCGCCGCAGACAATAAAACACAGTTCAAACTTAGTATCAATTATAACAGCGGCTTAAACTATTATGGCCGCACCGACAGTTTACAAAGCAGGGGCATTTTTCCTATGGCCGAGCTGTGGATCACGCCTAAATTTTATATCAACGCCGCACCGGTTTTTATACACAATACCATGTCTTCGTTAGACTATGCAGGCACCGTAACTACTGTAGGGTATCAATTTTCAACCAGTAAATGGCTGGGTAATATCTATGCACTAAAACCTTTTTATAAACAAAACAGCGAGCTGGTACAATCGGCTTTAAAGGCACAGTCCGGCATGAGCTTAACTTTTTTAAATAAAATTGTAAACCTCACCGCCGGTACTGATATAAAGCTTAGCGATAAAACAGACTATGGCGCTTCTGGTGGTTTAGACCATATTATCCGCATCCAGGCCGGAGAAAAAAGTGTGCTGGTCATTGACCCTTCTGTTTATACGTATGCCGGCACACAGCAGTTTACAAACACCTATTATCAGAAAAAAACGAAAAACTTCCTGCTTCACCACACTACCCAAATGCAGCAAATAACCGAAAAGGTAAACCGGTTCAATATATTGGCCTATGAGCTTTCAATGCCTGTTATCGTTGCCCATAGTAATTGGCAGTTAATTCTTACCCCGGCGTATATACTGCCTCAAAATTTAATTGCCGGTGCTGAGCAGGGCCGCAATATGTTTTATACTACCGCAGCCGTAAAATATACATTTTAGTTAAAAGACGGTAAAATCAAAGGTTGTTGCTGATAACGTAAGCTTGCTTGTAAATACTTTAGTAAATTTGTGTTTTAAACAGTAAGAAATGATCAAAACAGGTAACCCTATAATCAGCATATATACCGAGATGACGCCTAACCCCGAAACCATGAAGTTTGTAGCCAACAAACTTTTATATCCGGGTAAAAGCATTGACTTTCCGGATGTGGAAAGTGCAAAACCTTCTCCTTTAGCTACAGAGCTTTTTGGCTTCCCTTTTATAAAAGCCGCTTTTATTGCTTCTAATTTTATTACACTTACCAAAACGCCTGAAACAGACTGGCAGGATGTAATACCTGCAATCCGGGAATTTCTGAAGGAATATTTAGAAGAAGGAAAAGCCGTTATCAACGAAGAAGAAATTGCATACCGCAAGGTGGAGAGCAGCAATGACGTGCATGCCGATGACAGTGATGTGGTAAAACGCATTAAGGAGTTACTGGATAATTATGTACGTCCGGCGGTAGAAATGGATGGCGGCGCTATCCAGTTCAGGAGTTATAATGATGGCATCGTAAATTTAATGCTGCAGGGCAGTTGCAGTGGTTGTCCTTCCAGCATGATTACGTTAAAAGCCGGTATTGAAGGGATGATGAAGCGCATGATACCCGAAGTAAAAGAGGTATTGGCCGAAGCAGAATAATAAAATTCAATTAACCATTATACACACAAAGCACCTTTAGGGTGCTTTATTTCTTTCGGCTTTTTTACTGACGCGGTAAATAATTTTTCGTATCATGGGCTTGCTCATAGAAGCCACCTCGTGGTCGTCGCCCATTAATATGGCAAATGGATGAAAGGCTTCTATATCTTCAAATATCACTTTTAATATGGCCATCATTGGCACAGCCAGAAAGGTGCCGGGTATACCCCAGATTGCACTGCCCGTAATAACGCCCATGATCGTAACCAGTGCATTGATCTTTACTTTTGACCCGACCACTTTAGGCATTAAAATATTGCTATCCGTCATATGGATAATCAGCATTACAATAACCACCCCGATAACGGCATGCGGTAAACCGGTAGTAAGCGTAATTAAAGAAGCCAGCAGGCAGGCCATAAAAATGCCTAAGTAGGGGATGAGGTTTAACAGGGCTGCCATTATACCCAGAAAGAATGCATACTTAATACCCAACAGCAAAAAGCCGGTACAGTTAGCCGCTGCTACTATCAGCATTTCAATAAACAAACCGAATAAGTAACTTTTTATAATAAAGCGGGTTTTAGAAAAAACACCATTGATACGAATGGCATATTCTTCTGCAAACAGGCTGATAAAAAACCGTACAACCAAACCCCGGTACAGCAGGAGCAAAAAAGTGGTAATAATAATTAATATGCTTAAAAAAAATACATGGGTAATAGTGGTGATAGCACGATTTACAATAAGCGAGGTGGTAGGCAATATCTGCGAGGTGGCCGATTGTACCAGGTCCTGCACCTTTTGCGGACTTAAATGAAATTTTTCCCGGGCCCAGGCTTCCAGTGTAAAAATCATCTGGTTGATGTTCGTTACCATCACAGGCAGGTCTTTTTTAAACCCTATTATAGAACTGGCCACAAAATAAAAGATTACAAAAAAGATAATGACTGCCAAAAGCAATGTAATTAAGGAGGCAAAACCCCGGTTTAAGCCCCGCTTCTCAAAAAAGCGGCATGGAGAAATTAATAGAATGGAAAATAAAACCGAAAAGGCAAGCGGTATCAACACTTCCTGCCCCACGTATAACAATGCCAGTATAATAGCCACACAAAGCAAGGGGTTAACCAGCTTTGCATAAATAGATATGGTAGAAGGCACCCGGCAAATGCTCATACCGTAAATTTAGTATTAGAAAATAAGTTTTCTAAAAATAGTAGTGCGCCTTCTGTATGTTTTCCCTGCGTATCTTCATTTCTCATGTCGCTACATCAAATAGTACAGCAGTTTATTACGGGCATGCAGCAAACTACCTGGCTGGAGTATATAGCTGTCATTTCCGGTATTGCCAGTGTATGGTATTCAAAAAGAGAGAACATTTTAGTATATCCTGTCGGCCTCATTAATACGGTATTCTACATTTATCTAAGTATTAAAGGCAGCTTATTGGGCGAAGCCAGCGTAAATTTATATTACACGGTAATGAGTATTTATGGCTGGATATTGTGGGCTAAAAAAGATGCACAACACCACCAGGTAGTACACATTACTTACGCAAGCAAAAAACAATGGCAGCAGCATTTGCTGATCTTTTTCGTTTTTTATATGGTGATATACCTCGCAATGTCTTACTTAAAACAATATTTTGCTACCG
>JAICHT010000062.1 GCA_025924755.1 Chitinophagaceae bacterium
CGCTCATTCGTACTTTAAGTGATTTCAAAGAAGAGAAATTAATTGAAATTAAGAGCGGCAAGATCATTATTATCAATATGGATAAACTGAAAAACCTTTTATATTAACTCATTAACAGAGTTGATATAAATCGTATTGAATTATAACCCGGATCATCTTTACTGCACTTTTCATCCTATAGTTTTGTTAGATGAAAGAGTGTGCTACCATAAACCCCATATTGGTTAGAAAATATAACAAGCCAATTCCAAGATATACCAGCTATCCAACGGTACCATTCTGGAACGAAGACATGAATGCGCAAAGATGGCAGGATATCTTTGTGAAGCGTTTTCATGAGCAAAACCACACCAATGGTATAAGTATTTATATTCACCTGCCGTTCTGCGAATCCCTTTGCACTTACTGCGGCTGTAATAAAAAAATAACCACTAACCATAAAGTAGAAGAAGACTATTTGATGGCTATTGAAAAAGAGTGGAAAGGATACCGTAAACTGATGAAGCAAACGCCGGTTATCCGCGAAATTCATTTAGGCGGTGGCACGCCTACATTCTTCTCTCCTAAAAACCTGCAAAAGCTTGTGCAGGTTATTTTAACAGGAAGTCTTTTGCATCCGCAACAGGAGTTTAGTATAGAAGGCCATCCAAACAATACCTCGATAACGCACTTAAGGATGTTGTACTCCTTGGGTTTTAAAAGAATCAGCTACGGGGTTCAGGATATGGATCCTAATGTGCAACGTATTATTAACCGCATACAACCTTTCGAAAATGTAAAAGTAGCCACAGAAAACGCACGTAATGCTGGATTCACTTCCGTAAACTTTGATCTTATCTATGGATTGCCTTTACAAACTTTAGAAAGCATCGGACGAACTTTTGATAAGGTGCTTGAACTAAAACCCGATAGAATTGCATTCTATAGCTATGCTCATGTGCCCTGGACCAGTAAAGGGCAACGTTTGTTTAATGAAAATGATCTGCCGGGTGCAGATGAAAAAATACAGCTTTACCTGAAAGGGCAGCAATTACTGCTGGAGAAAGGTTATATGGATATTGGCATGGATCATTTTGCTTTACCGAACGACGCTTTATATATAGCAAAGGAAGAAGAAAGGCTGCACCGCAACTTTATGGGCTATACCACTCAAAACACTGGTTTATTGTTAGGTTTAGGTGTCTCAAGTATCAGCGATGCTGGTTATGCTTTTGCACAAAATAGTAAAACGCTTCACAATTATTATGCGGCTATCAATGCAGGCGGTTTTGCTATACAAAGAGGTTATGAATTGAGTGCGGAGGATGTGTCATTCCGCCAATATATTTTAGATATGAGTTGCAAAGGGAAAACTTTTTTTCATCAAAGGGATATGATGCTTTTGAGGCAATATGTTTTTCCCGAACTGGAAAAAATGGCAAATGATGGGTTGGTGCAATGGGATGAAGCCGGAGTATCGCTAACAGATACCGGTCATTACTTTATTAGAAATGTATGTGCTGCATTTGATATAAAGATGCGCAAGCAAAGCGAGGCGCAGCAACAGCTTTTTAGCAATGCTATTTAATAAAAACTCCTGGTACGGCCTGTAATAGGCAAATACTAAAAGCGTAAATTCTACTTCTTATATCAGGACTGATTTAAATGCCTTTAGTACAATAATCTTGTTCATAAAATAATATTATGGTGCGATTAAACTGCATAGCTCACCCGTTTTGTTAAAAGCAGTTTTTAGCTATCAAAATATTGATATGCATTACTAAATTTTAGGACTATTTCATACGCAAAAGAGCCGCTTTAAAGCGACTCTTTATATCTCTAAATAAGAGAGGTATAAATTATAAGATTAGATATAACTGCCTGCATTTTGAAAACCTATAAAAGCACAGGAGATTATCACGCCAAGGTCTATTAGTATACTTAAGAAGAATACAGGTATGGTGATCTTGGTGGGCATTGCTGCCAGGTTAGTAACTAAAGCCATTCCCATAGCAACTAAAGCTAAAGACCAAAAGAACATATTGTTGCCGGACAGAATAATCGCAAACATAGTTATGGGAGTAAACACACATCCATGGCTCGCCAGAGCTGCACCTAACCAGCCGAAACGGTTGTGCTCCTGACCTGAACACCAGTTAATAAATAAGGAAAAAGCAGATTGATGCGTATTTTCAGCAGTATACGTAACGGGAATTGTTTGATGCATTATATTTTCCATTGCTTATATTTTTGTTGCACAAAGTTCTCTTACAAACAATGCCTATTCTATGACTTGTATAGTTACTATACTTGATTTTTATCAGGTTGATTTTATACATTCATCAGGTGCAGCTATTTGATCTAAAAGTATCCGCAGTTATGAGTTAGATTCCCCCACGCATTTATAAGTTTCCTTTTTTTAATTCATCAACGCAAAAGTTTGCCGCCCTTGCAGCAAAAGCCATATACAAAATAGAAGGGCTTTGGTTGCCGGTGCTGGTCATGCAGGCGCCGTCCGTAACAAATACATTTTTGCATAAATGAAGCTGGTTGTGTTTATTGAGCATGGAAGTGCGTGGATCGTTGCCCATACGGCAACCTCCCATTTCGTGAATATCCAGGCCAGGCGCTTGTTTGCTGTCATGCTGAACAATATTCTTTATTCCCGCTACGCTCAACATTTCTGCACTCTGGGTTAAAAAATCCGCCACCATTTTATCATCATTATCATCGTAATCTACAGCGGTGATAAGTTGCGGAATTCCCCATTTATCCCGCTTATCCTTGCTTAATCGAACATGATTGCTTTCTTTAGGAAGCGTTTCGCCTTGCATATACATACCGGCCGTCCATAATCCTGGCTCAGAAACCGCTTGTTTATAATCAGCACCAATACCATCGGGTATATCAGTAAAGGCAGCGTTTCGGGTGGCCCATACAAAGGTGAGGTAACCGCCTAAAAAGTCTGTATCCTGTTTGTGAAGGTTCCGATAATTGGCAATCATCGGATTGGTAGGATTGCGGCCATAAAAATAGTGGTCTTTGAAGCCATCATAGGTGCCAAAAACACTTCCGCGATAATTTTGAAAGGCTATATATTTTCCGAGGAGCCCATTGTCATTTCCTAGCCCGTTTGGAAAACGTTTGGATATAGAATTTAACAGGATAAGATTAGTGTTTAAGCAGGCTGCATTTAAAAAAATAACCTTTGCAAAAAAGTCGGTCGACTCATTGGTAACCGCATCAATCACCCGTACGCCAGAGGCTTTTCCTTTTTGCTCATCGTAAATAACAGAATGTACTACTGAATGCGGCCTTATGGTTAAGTTGCCGGTTTTTGCAGCCCACGGCAAGGTAGAAGAAACAGAACTGAAATATCCGCCAAATGGGCATCCTCTGGTGCAAAGATTTCGTGCCTGGCATTGTCCACGCCCTTGTTCCAGATGTATTGGCTCAGGCTGGGTTAAATGTGCCCAGCGGGTACGCACCATAAAGCGATCTTTATAATGGGCACTTATTTTTTGTTGTATCTCCGCCTCCAGGCAGCTAAATTCAAAAGGCGGCAAATACTCGCCATCGGGTAATGCTTCCAATCCATCCTTGCCGCCGCATATGCCCGAAAATCTTTCTACATGCGAGTACCAGGGCGCTATATCGGCATATCGAATGGGCCAGTCTGTTGCATAGCCATATCGTTTTGGAGCCGTAAATTCAAAATCACTCCAGCGCTGGCAAGCCCTTCCCCATGTAATGGATTTGCCGCCTACCTGGTAGCCTCTTATCCAGTCAAAAGGCTTTTCCTGTATATAAGGATGCTCCGCATCTTTTACAAAAAAATGTTGCGTATCCTCTGCAAAGGCATAACATTTACTCACTACGGGATTGCTTTTTATTACTGCCAAAGGCTCCTGCATCCTATGTTTAAAATCCCATGGATTTTTGGTGGCAGTAGGATAGTCCTTTATGTGTTCGATATTGCGGCCACGTTCCAATACCAGCGTTTTTAAACCTTTTTCACAAAGTTCTTTAGCAGCCCAGCCGCCACTAATACCCGAACCAATCACGATGGCATCAAATGTGTTTTGCCTTGTACCACCGGTATATTTTTCAGAGCCCATAAAGTAATTTTAATTCCACAATAGTAACGTAAAATTCTATGCACTTTTTAAAGCAGTATCCCGGCCGGTTTACTTTGATGCATGTAAAAGTTGAGATTAAAAAATCAGCTGCCAGTGAAAACGGCTCGGTTTACGAAAGTACAATTTTAGGAAAGGGTGTAGTGGATGTAAAAGGTATACTGACTTTGCACGTAAATCGGGTATAAAATACTTTATCATCGAACAGGCATCCTGCCAGGATAAAATGCCAGTGGAATGTTCGACAGAAGATTTTAAGGTTATGAAAGGCTGGGGCTTTCGATCATGTTTTCTTCTTCAGGTGCTATTGACAGCATTGTAAATAGTAGTTGGAAGAGCCTCAATATTAAATGCCCAGGTTGTTTTTCAATGAAATATGCAACGGCTATTCCATTCATTTATATAAAACCTAAAGCTGCTAAATCTTCCCAATATTCATATGCTTCAAAGTAATTGTATATCCAATTACTCAATTACCAGTTGAGGTAAATGCCTGCTTTACATGGCTTAATTATTTCTTCCATCTTTTTTATTAATTTTTTAATCATTAACTGAAAAGTATGAAAGCAGCAGTATTTCACAAGATTGGAGACATTAGCGTAGATAATGTAGCCGATCCCCGGATTGAGCATGATGAAGATGTTGTTCTCAAAGTTACTTCGACAGCTATCTGTGGTTCAGACCTTCATATCTATGACGGTTTTGTTCCGCAATTGAAAGACCAGGTATTAGGCCACGAGTTTATGGGTATTGTTGAAGAGGTAGGCAAAGGAGTAACACGTGTAAAAAAGGGTGATCGGGTAGTAGTGCCTTTCCCTATTGCCTGTGGTCATTGTTTTTTTTGCAATCATGAGCTTCCCGGCCATTGCGAAAATTCAAATGTGGATCATTATGGTCCTGAAGGAAACCTGACTGACCAAAAAGGCGGTGGCATGTTTGGATATACTGACCTTTATGGCGCATATTCCGGTGGGCAGGCAGAGTATGTAAGAGTGCCTTTTGCCAATTTTGGTCCGCGGGTAGTACCGGATGGAATGGAAGATGAGCAAGTACTTTTTCTTACCGATATTTTTCCCACTGGCTGGTCGGCAGTAGACTGGGCGCAAATGCAAGGGGGCGAAACCGTAGTGATTTTCGGATCAGGGCCCGTAGGTTTGATGGCGCAAAAAGCAGCCTGGCTTCAGGGTGCTAAAAGAGTAATTGCTGTAGACCCGTTGCAATATCGGTTAGACAGAGCCATGAAGCTGAATAATGTAGAAGCTCTGAATGCTGATGACGACGATTTGATTCAGAAGATAATTGACATGACCAATGGCCGAGGTGCCGATGTTTGTATAGATGCAGTAGGCATGGAAGCCAGCCGTTCGGTAGGAGAAAAGCTGAAAGCTGTTATTAATGTGGAAAAAGGTACCAGCAAAATAATGGAAAATTGTTTTAAGGCAGTACGCCGTGGCGGTACGGTAACCATAGTAGGAGTTTACGCCAGCAACTATGATAATTTTCCTGTTTTCCGCATATTTGATAAAGGGCTTACCATACGTACCGGACAGGCGCCGGTTCAGAAATACATAGATAAATTGCTTGGATTGGTAAGAGACGGTAAAGTAGTATTGAACGATATCATTACACACCGCTTACCACTTTCTGAAGCTACACATGGCTATGACATCTTTAAGAAAAAAGAAGACGATTGTGTAAAGGTGGTATTGAAGCCATAAAGTAACCAGACAGAAAGTTGGTATCGGTTTAAAAAAATCCAGCTGGGTACAGTAGATGTTTAATTGGCAATTCTCTGCATGTAATACACTACTAATAACATTGCAGTTAATAATTAGGATCGTCTTTGTGCTAACACCGTGAATAAAACAAAAAGCCGCTAATAGCGGCTTTTTGTTTGTACTGCCCACATTCCTAACTAAAAATTTGCTTGATTTTAATGCTGTAATTTGTGTACCCGTTCCTACAGTTAAATCTTTCCATACAACCTAACTTTAACTGATAACTTATTATAGTGATATTGTTAGTACTACTCTTTTGCAACATATCTCTGCTCTTTACATTATCTGCAGCCGCACAAAAATGATTCATTTCTGTAAGCTTAATTTTTTAATTGTTCTTATCTTTCTGTATTCAAAAAGTAAATTAATATGACTGTTTTATCGGTTGTTCGTTTTAGTATCTGTTTATTTATTGGTATATGCTTTAGTTATGTGGTATCGGCACAACCCAAACCTTATAATGGCGGCTCAGGAAAGTATAAACAACTAGTATGGTCGGATGAATTTAATTATAATGGGCTTCCGGACTCTACTAAATGGACATATGAATCAGGATATATACGCAATAAAGAACGGCAATACTATACAGTAAAAAGAGAACAAAATGCCAAGGTTGCCAACGGCTATCTTACTATCACGGCCCGGAACGATTCTTTCAAAACTAACGGTAATAGCTATCCGCTTACATCTGCAAGTCTTACTACCAAAGGTAAAAAAGACTGGAAGTATGGACGTATAGAAGTAAGAGCCAAAATTCCATCATCATTGGGCACATGGCCAGCTATTTGGATGCTTGGCAGTAATGAAGATGAAGTAGGCTGGCCTGCCTGCGGCGAAATTGATATTATGGAACATGTAGGCTTCATGCCCGACACGGTACATTTTAATGTGCATACGGGCAGTACGGCCAGGCATATAGACAAGGGAATTAAAGTGCCATATGCCAGTCCTGATTCGGACTTTCATGTATATGCTTTGGAATGGTTCAACGATCATATGGATTGGTATATGGACGATAAAAAAGTGTTTACTTATATAAGGGATGCCAGTCTTGCCGATGGATGGCCATTCGATAAACCGGAATATCTTATTTTGAACCTGGCTTTTGGTGGCGAATGGGGTGGACAAAAAGGCGTGAATATGCAGTCGTTGCCGCAATCTTTTTTGGTCGACTACGTAAGAGTGTTTAAATAAAGATTGAATTCCTATGAATAAAAAAATTGTTCTGCATTCCATTATTACCTGTCCTGAATGTGGTTGTGAAAAAGAAGAAGTAATGCCTATAGACGCCTGCCAATATTTTTATAAATGTACCGCCTGCGGAATCCTTTTAAAGCCTCTGCAGGGTGATTGCTGTGTATTTTGCAGCTATGGTACCATAAAGTGTCCGCCGCAACAAATCAGTAATAGTTGCTGTTCTTGAAATTAATAATATGGAAAGGGCAGTTCTTGTTATACTATCAGTTTAATCTTTACGCTACCTCTTTACTTTCCCATAAATGAATTTTTAGGAATTAAATATTAATCGTAATATTGCGATTGCATATAGATATGGGCATTACAAAATCATACGAATTCAGTATAAAAGAAAATAAGCTGGCAAAGTATGCCAAGGCATTGGCGCATCCTGCCCGTATTGCCATACTCCGTTTTTTAGCAAAGAAGCAATCCTGCATGTGCGGCGACATTGTGGAAGTGCTGCCGCTTTCTCAAAGCACGGTATCACAGCATCTGAAAGAATTAAAAGATGCCGGGTTGATTAAAGGTAATATAGAGGGCGCAAAAGTTTGTTATTGTATCAATCAAAAAGAATGGAAAGCGGCGCAGGTGGGCTTGAACGCTTTGTTTAATGATTACAATGAAGCAGTGGATTGTTGTTGATTTTTTTTACTCATATTAATCGGTATAATACGATAAACTTTTAAATATTAAAAACATGGAAAATACAAACAATGTAAAAGAGTTAGTAAAGCAGAAATATTCTCAGATTGCTTTGCAGGATAAAGAAATCAATCAATCATCTTGTTGTGGTTCTGGTTGTTGCTCAACCGAAGTGTACAACATTATGGCCGATGATTATACAACGATAGAAGGGTATAATTCCGATGCAGATTTGGGCTTGGGTTGTGGCTTACCTACACAGTTTGCCAAAATAAAGAAAGGAGATGTAATAATAGATTTAGGCAGTGGTGCCGGAAATGATGCATTTATAGCCCGGCATGAAACAGGTGAATCCGGAAAAGTAATAGGCATTGATTTTACTCCGGCTATGATTGAAAGGGCCAAGCACAATGCAGAAGTAAGAGGTTTCAACAATGTGGAATTCCGGCAGGGCGATATTGAGAAAATGCCTGTTACTGCCAATGCAGCCGATGTGATAGTAAGCAATTGTGTATTAAACCTTGTGCCTAACAAAGAGGGAGTAATGAATGAAATATACCGGGTGCTAAAGCCGGGTGGCCACTTTTCTATTTCTGATATCGTGTTAGAGGGTGAGTTGCCAATTCAGATTAAAGAGGCAGCAGAAATGTACGCTGGTTGTGTAGCAGGCGCCATTCAAAAGCCAGTGTACCTGGAGCTAATAGAAAGGGCTGGTTTTAAAAACATGATCATACAAAAAGATAAGGCAATAGTAATTCCTGATGATATACTCAGTCAATATTTATCCCCTGCGCAAATTGAAACGTTCAAAAATTCAGGTACAGGTATCCGGAGCATTACTGTATATGCTGAAAAGCCTGTAGAGAATGAAAAAACATGTTGCGGACCGGATTGTTGTAATTGATAATACAATGAAAAAGAATTGGTATTATTTACCGGCAATAGTTACAGAAGCCAGATAGCGGAAGGTTATTTGAGAAAGTTTGCAGGTGATCAGGCAGAAGTATATAGTGCTGGGGTGGAAATACCTGGTGTTAATCCAAGGGCTATAGCAATAATGAAAGAAGATGGGATTGACATATCAAATCATACATCAAATAATGTGGGAGAATACCGGAAAATTGATTTTGATTATGTGATAACTGTATGTGATCATGCTAAAGAATGTTGTCCTTTCTTTCCATCTACTGCGCAAGGATTTCATTACAATTTTCCGATCCTGCAAAAGCTACAGGAACTGAAGGGGCAATAATGGAACTATTTAGAAAGGTGAGAGATGAAATAAAATTATACTCCCAAAAATTTGTAACAGAACATGTTCTTTGATAAGCCAAAGATGTTCTGTTACAATAAACGGAGATATTTTATAATAATATCGGCGGCTTAACTTATTTTTTTCCTTATACCGAAATGAACCCCGGCATCCGAAAATAAATTTTTAATTGCAGTAGGTTCCGGGCTTGTCCGTTCTGCAGGCCCCAGGCTTTTTAGTTCTGCTTCCCTGGCTTCTTTTGATTTTACAAATGCTTCATGCCGTTGTTGCCGGTATACTTCAAACATTTCTTTTATCAATTGATGTGTCAAAGCTTTTTTAAAGGTGCCGTACTTACCTGCTTTTGCTCTTTCAAAAAATAAAATAATATCTTCTAAACTCAACTGGTCTTCAAAAGAAGAAAGCATCAGATCGCAGGCACATACACTTACCCGTACGTCATTTAGCTTTTTGCTTTTAGGCAATGGAACTGCCATGCAAAACTCTTTTAAAATCATTACCAGTAGCCGGTGCATTCTTTTGTTGCCATATTCGGCAATTACTCCGGGTAGACGCTCTTGCATGGGAATGGAAAGAAGCAGGTCGTAATTTACTTCGTCATTAGTTTGATAATGCTGCAGTACAAGTGTAGCAATCAGCTCGTACTCCAGCGATTTGGTAAATCTTTTTGTGCCCTTCCTTTTTTCGAAAGGCATCAATTCCTGTTGTTCTAATATTGCGATATTGTCTTTGAATATCATGTTACTTCCTCTCTAATTATTTTATTGCAAGCCAATTAGCTTGCTTTTGCATAATGGGTACGCATCATTTTTAACCGCTGGTATAAACTACCTACTACAAGCGATGCGTTTCCTTCATTTAATATTACTTCGTGCCACTCCTGGTTACTGTCCATCACATAAAGCGCATCCGCAGGGCTTACGCATACGCCCCAGGCATAAAAAGGATAAGTATGCGGGGTGAGTTTAATTTCGATAGCCGATTCGAAATATAAATAATCATTGCCCACTAAATCTTTTATAATATCAATACACTCCTGTAATATGTTTTTCATGATTTTGCCAGTGTTATACGGTAAGTAGATTTCGATTTTTTTGTGGGCCCTTCCAGTACTTCCCCTGTTTCAGGGTCAACTGCCATACGGCCCGGCGCCAGTTTCCGCAGCGTTTCTTCTATTGCTTTTTTTTGTTGGGTCAATTCTTTTAGCTGTGCATCCACGCTACTCCAGCCTGGATCCTGCGAGTAATCGTAACTAACTCCTGCTTCGCATACTTCTATTTTAGCACCAGAAGCAGTAAGCATCCGGCCATTATGTTTTAATAATTCATCCCTCAGAAAGTCTACAAAACGTTCGTCTTTCCGCACCCGCTGCACAAATTCTTCCATAGCGGCCATTGCTTCTGCTACCTGGATCGCATTACCTTCCTCCAGCACTGTTTCCACTAATTCATTTGAAAGTGCGGTTATTTGTCGCTTATTTAAGCCTTCTTGTATAGAAGGTAAGCTGCTCTTAAGCTGCGGTAAGTGTTTTGCCATTTATCTGACTTCTACGGTTAGAAATTAATTGTTGCAATAATGGATTTACATCCACATCGGTTTTGTATTTATTATACAGCTCCACCAACTCTTTTTGATTGGTACATTTTTCCACTCTCTCGTGCCATTCATTACCGGGCTGCATATTAAAAGCTTCCTCTCCCTGCTCGCACCAGGTGCTTATCAGTTCTCCGGTTTTTTCAGAAGGTACAAATGCGGGCTTACCCATAAACAACCCTGTACGATCCTTGCTGGCAGTAGCATTGTGCCGTGTATCTAATTCCAGGTTAATAGTTAATTCATATTCAAATCCTTCACGGGTAATTTCACGCAATCCTCCTTTTTCCACCTTAACCTTTCCGTTGCCATCTTTAATCATTTCATAATCCTGTTTGCGCCTTACCGTAGTAATAATGTGACAGGAACTTTGCAATATGGCATCTATAAAAGCCTGGTGGCGCGGCGTTACTTTTGCCCAATCCTGATATTTACCACCGAGGCTTTCCACAATTTCAAGGCAGCCACCTTTGCCATCCCATTCATGGGTGATGGAGTCTACAATAATTACTTCCATACCAGCTTTTTCACACTCCTTAATGGCATCAATATATTTTTCCGGAGAGAAGGGTGCTGTAATAGAAAGCACATTATAATCTCCGAGGTGGGCATATAAATCAGCGCTATTATTTTCTGAATCTATGATAGCTATTTTACTCCAGTCCTGGCAAATGCCCCTGGCTATTAACAAGGCAGAAAAAGTTTTACCTCCACCGCTTACGGCAGAAAGTCCTAAACGTATTTTAGCTTTTTTTCGGGTTGCTTTTCTTAGTTGCATGTTCACTTTTAAATAGGTAAATAATGAGGTTTTAATGTGCTCAGGCTGCTTTATCCATTTCTTTTTCCAAGATGCCTGCAAAATACCTGATAGCAGCTTCTTCAATATCTTCCATTTGGCCGGTTACTTCCAGCACTGGTTTAATATCCGTTCCATTCCATTTTACAAAATCAATATCCACGGCGTAGCGGTCTGTAATATCCAGCCGGCTGGCAGAAGGGTTGAAATAGCCTACACCATCAATCATCAAATCGCCCACATGCTCGGTAACTATCTTCAGGTTCTTCACTACTTTATGTTGTAAAGGATAGTTAAAGTGAAATTCCTTTTTTTCTTTTCTCATGGTTTGAAATTGTGAAATTTTGTTCTATATTTGTGAAGTATAAAGTTAATAAATTTCACTTTATCCACATCTTTTTCACAGGTTTATTCACATTTAATTAACAATTATGTTTAATGCTCATAACATAAAGGAAATCAGACAGTTATATAACTTTACTCAGGAAGAATTTGCCCAGGCGTTGGATTTAACACGGGAGCTGGTGAATAAGATGGAAAAAGGCAAAATTGGCATTAGTAAGAGCACCAGTTTGCGCATAAAAGAATTCATGGAAAGTAAAAAAGGTGAAAATTATTCACAGGAAACCACTATAATCGGCCAACCTGCTTCTTTCAAGTCTTCTTTCACTTCTTCATATTTTAATCAGCGGCAAAATAAAAAGAATGAAAAAACGGTTTGCCTGGTGCCTCTGGTGGGTGTAAAAGCGCAGGCCGGTTATATAAAAGGATATGAGCAGGTAGATGCTTATGTAGATACGCTGGAAAAATATTCGCTGCCGCCGGGCGTAAACCCGGGTGGAGCGCAGTGGAGCTATTTTGAAGTAGATGGTGACAGTATGGAGCCTACTTTCTGTTCCGGCGATGTTATTTTAGCCAGTATGATTCATATGGAAGACTGGCAGGAAATAAAAGACCTGGGCGTATATGTACTGCTTACGGATAACAGCCTGCTGGTAAAACGGGTTTACAAAAAGTCGAATACCGAATGGATATTACTTAGCGACAATGAAGAACTGTACCCGCAAAAGTTAATACCAGTTAATAGCATTAAGGAGGTATGGACTTTTAGAAGACATATTAATGCCAAAGTGCCGGCGCCAAAAGACTTTCAGATTAAGCTCTAAATTCACATTCTCATTTTCATATTTGCTTTTTTAGTTCTGTTTTTATGCTCATTTTACGGGCAGTAAACTCAGGCGCCGTATAGTATTGTGATGGCAGAGTTCATTCATATCTTCATTCTGCTTAATTTTATCCTTCATCACTTATACGTTTATGCCTTCAAACGCAAACAGACAGTTTTTAGATTTTGAAAAACCTATTAAGGATTTAATAGATGAAATTGAAAAACTAAAGCATACTGCCGAACAAAAAAAGATCGACTATTCGCAAACAATAGCACAATTAGAAGACCAGATTTTAGAACGCAGGAAGGATATCACACAGCATCTTTCCAACTGGCAACGCGTTCAGTTAAGCCGTCACCCTGACCGGCCCTATACGCAGAAGTATATTGAAAAGATGACTACCAATTTTATAGAATTATATGGCGATAGAAACGTGCGGGATGATAAAGCCATGATTGGTGGTTTTTGCATGCTCGATGGCGAAACCGTCATGCTGGTGGGTCAGCAAAAAGGCATCAATACTAAAATGCGGCAAATGCGCAACTTTGGGATGGCCAATCCTGAAGGGTATAGAAAAGCATTGCGCCTGATGAAACTGGCCGAAAAGTTTAATAAGCCTATAGTAACCTTAATTGATACGCCAGGGGCATTTCCCGGACTGGAAGCCGAAGAAAGAGGACAAGGGGAAGCTATTGCCCGGAATATTTATGAAATGATACGTTTGAAAGTGCCGGTTATATGCGTCATTATTGGTGAAGGCGCTTCGGGTGGTGCTTTGGGTATAGGGGTAGGAGATAAGGTGTTTATGCTGGAGAATAGTTGGTACACCGTGATATCGCCGGAAAATTGCTCTACTATATTGTGGCGGAGTTGGGAGAAAAAAGAAGTAGCAGCCGATCAATTACGCCTCACAGCCGATAATATGCAAGATTTTGGATTGGTAGATGGTATTATTAAAGAGCCTGTTGGTGGTGCTCATTGGGATTATAACGACGCGGCACAACGATTGAAAAATTATATTATGCCGGTGCTGCACCAATTAAAGCAAATACCCGCAGAAGAACGCGTCAGCCAGCGGATTGAAAAGTTTGGAAAAATGGGCTTTTGGGAAGAAGTGCCGGAAGATATCAATCAATAACCTTTATATCACTACCATATTTTCATATAGAAATAAGAAATCAAAATGTCGTTGCAGGATCAATTAAGCGGAACAGGGGTGGCCTTGGTTACACCCTTTAAAAAAGATGGCGCAGTAGATTATCAGGCGCTGGAGCGGGTGATAAATTTTGTAATTGATGGCGGTGTGCAATACCTGGTTTCCTTAGGCACTACCGGCGAAACGCCTGTTTTGAGTAAAGAAGAAAAATTGCAGATTTTTGAATTTACTTATCTTATTGCCAGTGGCCGTGTACCGCTGGTAGTAGGCATTGGTGGCAATAATACACA
>JAICHT010000063.1 GCA_025924755.1 Chitinophagaceae bacterium
AAAAATATTCATGTGAATAAAGTATTTCAGGTGTTAGTATTGTCATCAAATCTTTGAGGCGTCAACAAATATTGCACACAACTAGTTAATATACGCACTTTCTTGCTCAAACTTTAATTGGTTTCCAATACATTTTTGAACAAGCCGTACATTATAGTATGGTAATGCGAAATAAAGAAAGCGCAAGTTTTCCACATTTAAAAGCTTATGGCAGTAGCTTTTTAAAAAACGGAATTAATTCCGCCGCCAGTATAGCATGGTCTTCTACACTGGGATGGCCAAGGCAACCATGCGGCTGCATCGGTTGAAAGAAATGTAGTGCCACCGTTTTATTGGATGGATATAAGGCATCAATATTTTGCTTTACGGCCTTCAAACAGTTCTCTAATAAAGTTCCGTTTCTTCCACTAACCATAGGGCTGCTCAGTAAGGCTATCTGTGCCTCGGGATATTTTGATTTTACCAGTTGCACAAATTTTATATAATTGCTTACAAATACTGCGCTATCAAATGGCAACCGTGTTTTTTTACCATCGCCGTTGCTAAAATCGTTGGTGCCTAATGCGATACTTACTATCTGCGGCTTGTAGGTGGCAAAGTTCCACAATGCGGTGCTGTCATTCTGAAGGTCTGTCTTTTCATACACCTGTGGCATCGTAGGCCCATCGCTGTTCCAGTTGCGGTAAACGCCAATACCGCTCACGCTGCTTACCATAAAATTAGCGCCCAATGCCCTTGCCACCCGCGGCCCGTAAGCATAGTACGCATTATGATGATCGTTATATTCACCCACGTCGCACGGCATTTCCGATGCATCGGCGGCGGCTCCGCAGGTAATACTATTGCCGATAAATTCTATTAACGGGGCCACAGGGTTGGGCAGCGCTTTTATGTGATTGCCTGTAACTTTTTGTATCAGTATCGGGCCGGTTTGCGCTTCGGTGGCTTTATAGATCCATACCGTATGTTTTCCTTCGTTGGGTGCTGTCAGCACAATAGGCTGGGATGCATTTCCTTCCACCCGGATTCTTTTTTGATACACACCATCCATTTCATATTGCAGGTAGTTATGGCTGCCGGTATCAGCAAGAGACGCATACACTTCACAGGTGGTTCCTTCAAAGCTAAACCCGAAATGCACGGCCGAACTTATCAGGTTCAGCTTTTGATCTTTAGTAATGCTAAACCTTCCATAAGGCTGTAAAGCCCTGGCAGGCAGCGCATCAGTAGTGCGGTTGGGCTCTTTTAACGAGGCGCAACCTACAGCAACCAAACAAATGCTTATAAACAAATACCTGAAGTTATAGCTCATATTAAAGTGTTTTTTGTACAATTGATATTGTAAGAGTATATTAAAACAGAGATGCTATTAAATTTTGAAATTTATTTATGCAGACACTACTTACTTCGCTTTCAGATACCGGCTGGCAAACTCAATAAATGTAGGCCAGTTTGGGCCCGTGGTATGGCCGCCGCTATGCTGGCGAAAAGCAATATCACCATTGATTAATGGGGTTTCCAGCGGGGGCATTTCAGTAGTACCCAAATCTTTTTTGCCCAAAAGTTGATATACCGGCCCGGCATATACGCCGCCTAAAAACATGCCCTTATCATCTACCCAATTTCCTTCTACTGCTGGCGAACCTGTACTGATAAACACGGGGCGGGGCGCACACAAAGCCACTAATTCATGCGCATCTACCGGCAGATCATTTGGAGTAAGCGGACCGGCATATTTAATAAAGTTACCGGCAAACCAATGATACTCGGCAGAGGAAGCCAGGTTTTCTACCTGCTCTCCAAATACCCGCCGTAGTAACTTTACACCTCCTGCACCCGAAGAACCAATAAACGCAATTGCAAAACGCGGATCGTAGGCCATGGTAACCGCGGCTGCTTTACCAAAGCGGGAGAGGCCTTCAATACCTACCTGGGCCGCATCCACGTCTTTATCGGTTTCAAAATAATCCAAAGCCCTGCTGGCACCCCAGGCCCAGGCCCGTAAAGCGCCCCAGTCATCCGGTTGGCGCGGCTGGCCTTTGTTCACCAAACCAATAATGCCCTGCGTTAGTCCGGCACCATTATCGGCCTGGTAAGAGGTGGGAATCAATACCGCATAGCCCCAGCCTTTGGCTAAGAGTTGCTGCTTCCAGTCGGGGCCCGTTTGCACAGGCGTACCTGGCGGTGGCGGAGGCATTTTAAAACCGGGTGGAAATACAAAGCCAAATTCCATGATTACCGGCACCGGCCCTTTTGCAGCAGCAGGAGTTGTAAGCGTTAAATCCATATCTACTTTAATAGAAGGATAAGAAGTATTGTCTACATGCCCGATCAACTTTTTAGTAACCACAGCGACACTGGCATTCATTTCTTTGACCGTGCTTGCTACCTCCCATGTTACTTTAGGAAGATGATCCGGAACCTTGCCATAAACCTCGCGGTTAAAATCAGCGACTATTTCCGGGCGGCGTTTGTTCCACCACATTTTAGCAGTAGTTACCTTTTGACCATTTTTTAATATCAAAGGATCAGGATAGTTAGAATAGGGATTGGCTTTGCCTTCATCAGCATTGGCTGCGTTGGGGGCTTGTGGGTTGCCGGAAGGGCCGGGACGCAAACTATCAATATGCAGCAGCGACATCATGTGCTGATGATCTGCTTCGGATAATTGGCGGATGCTGTCCATAGCCTGGCGGTTAAATTGTGCTGCACCATTAAAAGCAATGGCCATGAAAGCAAAAAGGTATAGTACATGCTTCATCCTATTAATTATTTTTCTGTTGGCTTGATTTAATGAATTCTGCCACGTCAATCATTGGTGCAATCCAGATTTTGTTTTCATTTTGTTTTAAATAATGAAGCAATTGGCTATGCGCCGGCAATGACACATTGAGCGCATGTTCGCCACCTACACCATGAAATAAAAAAACCAGTAAGGTATGCGTATCCATAGCCTTTTTTACCAGTGCTATCAACTCGTCGCCCGACTGCCCATTAATGCTATAACAACCAATATTGTACAAATCTATTTTTTCAATTGCAAGCATTTCGGGTATTACACCACGGGCAGCCACAAAATCATTTTTCATAGGATCAATATAAGATGTATCGTCAATTTTAGTATCGCCGCAAGGATAAGCAAAGGTGCGTTTGCTTTTTCCGTCTATAGCTTTCAACAACGTATTCATGGTTTTCATTTCATCCGTAATGCGCCTTACGGTATACCGGCTCAGATCATAATCCGGCTTCACAAAACTTCTTCCGGACATATTGCCGGCGCAGGGATGATATACGGTATGATTTCCTAATTCATGGCCTTCGGCGGCAGCAGCCCGCCATTTAGGTATTTGTGCCGATAGGCCGCCAAAATAATCTGATATATAAAAGGTGCCTTTCAATCCTACACTGTCCAAAGCAGGCACTACATTACTTAAATCCACATTCAACCCATCGTCATACGTGAGTACTACCGCACAACTTTTGCCATGCCAGGTAGTAGCTGTTTGTGCTTTTAAGTTTACTAAAGTTCCAAAGCTGATGATAAAAAGTAAAAGTATTTTTTTCATATTCCTTATTCATTATTTGTTTCAAATGGTGAGGCCGGCAAGCCTTCTTTGTTGTACAAATTAGCGCCATCAGGGCTATCGGCCCAGGCATAGCGAACGTATTTTGGATCTGCAATGTCATCGCTCCAAACCACTACGGTATTGCCTTCTATTTTGGCGTTGGCCCATACATATTTTTTGTCGGCACCGGCAATAGCAAACCGGTTCAATGCTTCACCATCGTTGGTGGTCAGTCCGCTGCCGGTATTGCTAAACGTTAGTACCATTTTATTTCCCTTAATAACAGAAGATTGGTAAATAGGCCCTGAATAAACACCGTTTTTTTCGCCATATGCCGTATGTTCCGCCGCCAGCGCCAACCGGTCGCCCACATCTTTTTTATCATCCGGATGCACATCGTTCCACTCGCCCAGATCAATAGTTACCGCCATGCCCGTATTAGGTACGGATAAGGTTTTTAATTGTGCCTGCCGCAATACTGCCCAATCACTTTCGGCAGGGAGATAGGTAACATCGCCAAAGCCTGGAAGCTGCGCATAAATAAATGGTACGGCACCTTCGTTCCATTTACTTCGCCAGTCTTTAATTAATGCGGGAAGCAGCCTGGTATATTCCGATGCATTGCTGCTATTGGTTTCACCCTGGTACCACAATATGCCCTTGATACTATAGTTGGTTACCGGTGCAATCATGGCATTATACAAAGCTGTCGGTTGGTTTTGAAGTGATATAGGTGTGACCGGATTTTTTTGCGGAAGAAATGCAGCACCTACTTTATATTGCCAGTCGCCTTTGAGGGTAACGGTCTGACCATTTGCAGAAATAAAATAAGGTTTGTCGGGAACAAATCCGCCCTTACCGCTGTAATTGATAACACGAACCACTATTAGATTTCTTCCCGCTATCAGCACTCCGGCAGGCAGCTTGTAAATTCTTTGCGGATATTGATAAGTAGTAGTTCCAACCTGCTTTCCATTCACATACAAAACATCAGCATCTACAATCCTTCCCAAAAAAATGGTGGCAGGAACGCCGGTCATAGCAGTGGGAATATCAATTTCTTTCCGGTACCAAACTATTCCGTCCAGGTCTTTAATTCCCTGGTCTTCCCAATAGCCGGGTATAGTAATGTTGTGCCAGTTTTTAGCTGCATAATTGGTATCATACCACGCAATAGCACCAGTCAAACCCTTATCCTGCGGCCTGGGTAGCGAAGCAGTATAGGCAGCTGCTTTCCGGGCAGTACTGTTAATGTAAGCCGTGTCTTTGTTTTTTTCAATAGTGTTAGTAATAGCCGGAAATTCTTTTAGTCCTTCTTCACTCGTCCAGGCTTCAATAGGAGTGCCGCCAACGCTGGAATTAATGAGACCTATAGGCACGCCATACTTCTTGTACAGAGCTTTACCAAAAAAATAGGCTACGGCCGAAAACTGCAACACATCCTGCGGATTGGCACACTTCCAATACCCGGTGGGCAGGTTGTCCCGCGGTTGTTGTAAATCGGTTACTGTAGGAATCCAGAATTGCCGAATCATCGGGTAATTGGCCTGTGCAATTTCAGTGGCATATCGTGTACTATGCAACGCCATTTGATGCACCATATTGGATTGCCCGGAACACAGCCACACATCACCTACTAAAATGTCGTGAAGTACCAGGTGATTACTTCCATCGATATGCATCGTGTATGGCCCGCCTGCTTTGGTTGGCGCTAATTGTAAACGCCATTTGCCATCTGCACCGGCAGCAGTATGATAGTTTTTCTTATTGAAATTGATATGCACTTTTTCGCCGGTGGCCGCCCAGCCCCATACATTTATTTTTGCATCCCGCTGCAATATCATACTGTCTCTAATCAGTTGCGGTAAACGCACCTGGGCAAAAGAAGTATGAACTATTATCAATAAAAAAAAGCCAGGAAAAATCTTTCCTAATTTCATAGTTATTTAATTTTTGTTTCCGGCGGGCCTAAATAACTTTCTTTCAACCCGCCCATATCTACTACTAATTTTTGCAGCACCACTGCCGGATCTATCATCCAGAATTTCAACACATGTTTTCCTGTTTGTGCAATAGTATGCGGTGAAACTTTTTCAATGATATTATTAGCTACCCATTGATTCCATACTGCTTCGGAATACCCTTCGTTCATATCAATGATTACCGGTTGCTCCTTATCTATTGAAATACCAAAGCGCAATCCCTGGTTATGGAAAGGTAAGGTAGGCGAAAGGTAGACATGCACTTTTGCATTGCCGGTATTACTTACATAAAAATCATATTCCAAATGCGGGCTGTTAGCTGATAGTGTAACGGCTTTTGCTGTAACCGGAGCGGCCTCCACAGCCGAAAGCGTCCGGCCCAAATTAGGAATTACCTGCCAATGAATGGATGGCGTGTTTACTGCTTTTGAATAGTGAGTTGCTTCTATAGAAACATACCCGTTGCTTTCTGCAAAGGCATTGCCGGTGCTATTTTTAGGAATGATATACTTGTTATTATCAACCACTTTTTTTTCTGTGCTGTCTATGCCATTTGTACTACTTACTTTATTAGCAGCAGAAGCATTTACATACACCACTTCCGGCATTTTATTAAAAGGAGGTTGCTGCCAATAGGTATAGCCAATATGGGTTTGATCCATCATATGGTGCCATTTGCCGTCGGCCAAAGTATCGTTGTAATACTTGCTGATTAAAGAATCTTTAATAAAAAGTTCTTTCACTTTATCAGCATATGTATTAGCTAAGGGATTGTTTTCTTGGGCATACCTTCTATTCTTTGCCACTGCTATATACAACTCGTTTAAATTAGCGCTGGCCTGCACGGGATGGAGCACCAATTCGTAAAACGCATCTTTATATTCAGCCGGCAAATTTTTATTTATTTTTTCTGCTTCTGCAAGTAAATCATTATACTTCTTCACTACGTCATCTGCTTCGTGATAATTGCTGATACTATAGGTTTCGGGTGCCAGTAATTCGGGTTTGCGGCTGCTGTTGTACTTGGTATATTTTGCAATGATATCGCCGATTTGTTTTGCATACAGATCGCCAAATTGTGCAGCAGCCCACTGTGTATAATAATCCGGCAGTTTATCGGCTGTCCATTCGTTGGGATTCCATGCATAGTCTAAAAAAAAGCTGATGGGAAACTCCATAGGTTTTAAATCGCCCACATTTACAATCCATACTTTATCTACGCCATATTCATAAGCCAGGTGCATCTGCTCCCAGGTGCGTTCAATTTGGTTGGTGTTGATCCATTTATAATTTCTTGGTCCGCCTACATAATCAAAATGGTAATAAATGCCATAGCCCCCGCGGCGGGGTACGTCACTTAGTTTGGGCAGTTTGCGGATATCACCCCAGTTATCATCGCATAATAAAAGCGTTACATCATCGGGCACCCGCATGCCCTTGTCGTAATAGTCCTGCACTTCTTTATACAAAGCCCACATTTGTGGTGTGGCGGCAGCTGGTTTCCCGGTTACATCTGCAATGATCTTTCGCTGGTCGGTTACAATTTTTTCCAGCAGGCTGATAGCAGTTCCTTCGGTCATCGGCATATCGCCATCGCCCCGCATACCAATGGTCACAATACTTTCATGATGGTCCATATGCTGAATGCCTTTTTTCCAAAAAGCCTGCAGTACGGCTGCATTACTGTCGTAGTTCCACGGGCCGCTACCATATCGTTTCCATTCCTGTTGTGCCCGCAGCATCGGCTCGTGGTGCGATGTGCCCATAACGATGCCATATTGATTGGCTAATATCGGGTTCAATGTATCATCATCATTAAACGCATTACCCCACATAGCCGGCCATAGATAATTTCCGCGTAATCGTAACAGCAGTTCAAATATTTTCTCATACACCTGATGATTTACTCCCCCGTATTTTTCTTTGGTCCAACCAGAAAACGCCGGTGCTTCATCGTTAATAAAAATGCCCCGGTATTTAACAGCAGGCGGACCATACAGATACACTCCTTTTTTTACATACACTTCTTTCTTTTTCTTTACCGGCACATCGGCCCACCAGTACCAGGGCGATACCCCTATCTGTTTGGACAACTCAAATACGCCATAGGCTGTGCCGCGCTTGTCGCTTCCGGCAATAACCAATGCCTTGTTGATGCCTTGTAACGGATGCGTTAAAACCTGTATAGTAAAAGCTTCCCATTTGCCTTTAATGCTATCCACCTTCAGCTTTTTTTCACTCACCAGTTGTTTAATGACCGGTGATTTTTCTATCGATCCGATTATGATCATAGTAGCAGTAGCGGAAGATAATGCATTGGTTATTGTAGCTTTTTGGCCTGTTACTTTTTCAATATCCTCTTGTAAAAAATGCGCTGCTTTCTGCACCAGCCAATCATCAGCCGTATCTATATAGATACCAGCAGCCCCAGCACCCGATACTACCGCAAAAGCACCGGCTTCTTTTTTACCGGAAATAAAATTTTGTGCATGAAGATGAGCATATACAAAAAGCAAAATGAAAGAAAGCGCAACAAATTTTGATGTCATACCCGTTTACTTTATATGCTATCCATATCAATTCAAAAACCAATGGAGTTGCCGCCGTCTACCGGCAGCACCACACCTGTAATATAGTTAGATGCGGCGGATGCTAAAAATAAAACGGCATCCGCCACTGCAGCGGGCTCGCCTAATTTGCCCATCGGTGTACGCGATAATACTTTACCCTTTCGTTCCGGATCGTTATTCAGCGCTTTGGCCGACATATCGGTAGCAATAAAGCCGGGTGCAAGGCAATTTACCCGGATACCTTTTGGCGATAGCTCCACTGCCATAGCCCGCGTCATGCCTTCAATAGCCGATTTGGAAGCCGTGTATGCAATGACTTTGGGAATGCCATATTGCGAAGCCATAGAACTGATATTGATAATGCTGCCGCTCTCTTTTTCGATCATGTACTTCACTATTTCCCTGGACAATACAAAAGCAGCGGTAACATTAGTGAGCAATATATTTTGAAACTCTTCATCCGTTACTTCGGTAAATTCTTTTTTCAGGTTAATGCCGGCATTGTTTACCAGTATATCAATTTTACCATGCATATCCACTATTTGCTTTACCAGTTGTGGGATAGCTTTCAAGTCATTTAAATCGAATGCTATGCATTCGCACCGATTGCCTAATTTTTCTTTTGCATTTTCGAGTTTCTGTTGGTCACGACCCACAATAATAGTATGGATGCCGCTTTGAATAAATTTTTCTGTAATGGCAAGCCCAATTCCGGAACCACCTCCTGTAACTATGGCAATCTTATGTTGTGGTGTTTGCATCTTTTGCTAATATTCTTTTCGAAGAAACTGCGATAACTGGTTAAAAGCGATACCTGTAATTTTTTAATATCAATATTAAATTATAAAATTAAATTTATCAGCAGTCATATTAAAGCAATTGGCTGCAGTGATGCACGCAAAGCATATGAACTAATTGCTTTGCATTATTACTTACCAATCTAAATATAGTTATTCCAACCTGCTTTCAGCATTTCATGGTTTACTGATACCTTATGGTTTCAAGGATGATAAGAAAAGAGGCACTCAATAATAAAAGTTGAAAGTGTATCGCATGTTAATTTATCAGGCTTTTATATCTTTAAAGCATGAATATAAAATGGATTTCTCTTTTTTTATTTGCAGCTTTTTTAATTATTGATACCAATATGGTAAGTGCCCAGACAGAAATTACCAAATGGCAAGGTGATAAAAAAGGCGCTGTTTCCATTACGTACGATGATGGTTCCATTAATCAATTCCGGTATGCACTGCCGGTGATGCAACGACTGCATATTCCCGCCACGTTTTATATTATCACAGGGCCTATACCCGGTTCTAAATACCAGGGAAAGTTCATTGGGCGGCCCATTTCTGAAATCATCCGGGAAACGGCTACACAGCCCACAAATGAAATGAATTATTTTGAAAGGGCATCCGCAGCAAAATACCTGGGCTATATCGGTGCAGATGCTTATTACGACAAAAGTGCTATTGCTTTTGAAGATGGAAAGTTAGCGGATGCCTATAAAATAATGGATTCGTTATATAGCAATGTAAGAAACGGAAGTTTAAAAAAAGGCATGGAACTAAGCGATGAAGTGGCGCAGGAAAAAGGACTTACGTGGGATAGTATAAAAAAGTATGCAGGTGAAGGATATGAATTTGCCAGCCACACCATCACTCATACACATATGGCCGTACTCGATACCACCAATATGTTTTACGAACTCGAGAAAAGCAAAGAAGATATTAAAAACCATTTAGGAGACCGATATACTTTTACCGCTGAAATACCTTTTGGCATTGAACATCCAAGGGCTATGAAATATTCGCTGCCCTCCTACCCCACGCTGCGCAACCTGATGACAGACCCATATATGCAGGAAATTAACCGCGGCTATAAAACACAGCCCGGATCGGCCGGTAAAGAGTACGTGCAATGGCAACGAGGCGGCACTACTGAAACACCTTTGCCTTTGATGCAATCATGGGTAGATACTACGCTGGCACATGATAACATCTGGCTGGTGCTGGTTTTTCATGGTGTAGATGGCATTGGCTATGAAGCCTTACCGCATCAATTGCTGGATACGTATTTTCAGTATATCAAACAACACAATGATAGCTTATGGATTGCTACTTTTAGCGATGTAGCCAAGTATATGCGGGAAAGAATGCATGCCTCTTTGCAAACCGATAAAACAAAAAACAAACTGGTAGTGCATCTACAACATTCGCTGGATAAAAATACCTACAATATACCGCTTACCTTAAAAACGTATGTGCCGCAAGCATGGAAAGCAGTAACGGTAACGCAGGATGGAAAGCACCAGAAAGTACAGGCTAACCAGGATGCAAAAGGCACCTATGTATTGTACAATGCAAGCCCAAACAAAGGAGCCATAGAAGTAGCTGCAAAATAAAAATAAAGAACTGTTTTTAGCAGCTTAAATATTTGGCTGGCCCAGTAGTTTATCTACTACTTCCAGATGCTTTTTAACAGGGCATAAGTCAGAGAGTTGATGGTAAATGCATCGGGGGATTGAATAGTAATATGCGTAAAGGGCTGAGTAGGAAAAAATATTTCTGTCATCACACTTAATCCTTTATCGGCAAACATTTCTACCGAAGCATTGTCTACTATCAATGTCATATCCATATTATTGGAAGCAACCAGCCGTGGCGCTGTATGCGTTCGGGCAAAGCCTTTTTCAAAATCCACTTTTCCTGATTTTGTACGATCGATATAATAGTGGTTAGCCTTCTTATCATATCCAATTACCAACTTTTCGCCTGCATCATTGGAGAGGATAATAGTAAATGATTTTATAGTGCCACTAATAAAACTCAGTTTAGCCGGGCCGGTAAGGTCCCCGGTTTTTGCTGTAAGATCATAACTACCAGCTTTTATATTTTCCAGGTGCAAGGGCGGCTCTGCTAGTTTATTTAATTCGGGCACCGGTTTGGAACGCAGCAAATATTTACCGGCTACTTTTTCAATACTTAAATCCCTGGGGACGGTCATGGCGCTCCTCCATTTTTCCGTAGGCACCACATTAGCATATTGCCAGTTGCTCATCCAGCCCAAAAAGATTTTCCGGTTGCCGGTATTAGCCCAGGTTACGCCGGCATATTCATCCGGACCATAATCCAGCCATCTGGTATCTGTTTGATAAGGGGTAAATGTTTTTCCATCAAAATCTCCTGTAAAATATTGCGTAGCCGAGCCTCCGTTAGGGCCGCCGGGATTAATGTTTACAATTAATATCCATATCTTTTTTCCTTTATAATCCAGCGGAAACAGATCTGGACATTCCCATACGCCGCCATGTGCTCCTACTTCTTTTCCAAATTCACTTTCTTTTGTCCAGGTTTTTAAATCTTTGGATGAATAAAAAGTGATACGATCCAAAGTTGCAAGTGTCATAATCCATTTCTTACTCCCTTCATACCACATTACTTTAGGGTCGCGAAAATCTTTGATCCCCGGATTTTTAAGCACCGGGTTGCCCGAATATTTTGTCCAGGTTTTACCATCATCCAGGCTGTAGGCAAGGCTTTCATTTTGGAAATCATTTCTTCCTTCTTTCGCTCCTTTAGGATCATGGTGGGTAAAGATGGCCACTAATGGCGCTTTGCCGTTTTTACCGAACCCTGATGTATTGTTTTTATCTACTACGGCACTGCCCGAAAAAATGTAGCCTAATGAATCGGGGTACAGCGCAATTGGCTGTTGCTGCCAGTGTACCAAATCGGTACTGGTGACGTGACCCCAGTGCATCGGGCCCCATACGGTGCTGTCGGGGTAATACTGAAAAAACAAATGATATACACCCTTGTAATACACCATTCCATTGGGGTCGTTCATCCAATGCGCCTGCGGTGAAAAATGGATTTGCGGCCGGAACGGTTCCTTATACATTGCAGGTTGTGCAGACGACTGGAAAACAAAAATTAGACTCGTGAACAATAGGAATATCAAAAACTTTACTGCCTTGATCATTTGGAAACTTTCTAAGAAGATGAATAGTGATTACTACAACTTACAAATTCTTTACACCATATGCTACTTTTATTTATTTCGCTTCCACAGCTTTCTTTTATAAATGCCGCGCCCAAACCTAAATATACTCACTGCCTTTTAATACATTTTTTAAACGCAATAACCAAAGAAGGCAAACTACAGCTCTACAAAATAACCCGTTGTATAATGCGTAATGGTATGATAGTCCGATCCGGACGGTGTATCACTTCGTAGTTGAACCATTGCAACGCATCTTCCAGTAAAAAAGTTTGCATCAGCACTTCAAAATCATCGGCATCATCCGGAATAAATGCAGTGCCGTTTAATTCATCCAGGTAAGCCTTCATAAAAAAGCCGCTGATATAATGCGCCCAAAAATCAGCAAAGTTCAGCATGGCATCCTGCTCTTTTTGCTGCATTTGTGATGATGTCAAAAACTCTTCGTAAGCCACGTAGTAAAACGAACGGATCATAGCTGCCACATCACGTAATGGTGACCGTTTCAAGCGCCGTTCGCTATATGGCTTCGAGGGATCGCCGCCAAAGTCATGAAGCATCACATCTTTGCCGGTAAGCAAAATATGCGACAAGCCTAAATGCCCATGAATACGGATCTTCAGCACATCCAACTTTTTACTATAAACCTTTTTGAGTGTGGTTAAAAGCTGCGCTTTCTTATTGTTCAATTCTTTTACTTCTTCCGCAATATTGCCGGGTAGGTTGTGTCCATTTTTATCAATCACCTGTCCCATCTCCCGCACCAGCGACACCATAGATGAAAACAGGGAACGCTGGTAGTGCAAAGAAAACTCCTCTGGTATAAAATCTTTTTCCAGACTGCCGGTCAGCGCCTTGTGCACCTCTGCCAATCGTTTACCGGTTTGCCTTGCTGCTTCTGCGGCATTGGCGCCAACAAATTCTTTCACTTCATAATCCAGTTCTTCAAAAGCAACCGGCTCCATAACGCTTCCTTTTTTAGGATACGCTGAAATAATTGTCCTATCCCTGGCCAGTATGCGTTCAATAAAATTGGTTACCCGCTCTAACATATAGTGGTGGCCGTCCCCGTGATTTTCCTCCAGCTTTTCCAACATGCCTAAAATAAAAGTGCTGTCATTTAAGTGCCACTCTATATCACCAACATATTTTGTAGTATGCACATCTGCATGGGTTAAAAAACGGGTAATTTCCACGTCGGGGTGAATGCCTTTATCCACCTTGCGGTAAAGTTTTAAAAGGTACTGGTTGTCGTAAATGATAGCTGTATGCATTTCAGTAGTAGCGCTAACTTTCGTAGAATAATGCTCTATGCTTTGTATGGATTCCTGCAAGGTTTTATCAGCAGTAAAAACCACTTCGCCGCCGGACATGAATCGCTTTCCGTTGGCAAGGAATGCAAAAAGCGCCTTTTGAAAGGAAGTAGTATAAGCAGCATCTACCAAATAACCTTCTTGCTCCCCCATTTTTAATTGTGCTATTACCGTGGCAGCGTAGGTTGCGTCGGGTTCTTTTCCATCTTCTTTACTAACAAATGCTACAGGCAGTTGATAATATTCCGGCAAGCCCGTTTCAAAAGCCACTTCTATCAATAATATTTCCACTTCCTTATCGCCAACCGGTAAGCCTGTATGTTCTATAATATTTGTACTGAGTATTGCTTTGTCTTTGCTAACAAACCATGGCATGCGCTTTATATATTCAGGCAGCACCTGATTTTGCAATGTATAGCCGGTTTCATCAATAAACAAAGCATCCCAGTTATCTGCTTGCAGAAAGTGAAGTTTTGTTTCTGTTGGTGCGTCTGTTGCAGATTTTTTCAAATAAAACCAGTTGTAGGAATAGGG
>JAICHT010000064.1 GCA_025924755.1 Chitinophagaceae bacterium
ATTTACAGGCACTTTAAGTATTAAATGTGATGAAAGAACGCATAGTAATTGGCGTGACTGACTGTAGCAAATATTCGATTTACAGTAATTGGATCGGTGAGAATACGGATGCCATTGAAATAGTAAAACTGAGCTATCGTGATGATAATTTTGACGCCGTAAAAAGGTGCCGTGGTGTATTACTAACGGGTGGAGAAGATGTGCATCCGCGCTTTTATAATAAGCCGGAATACTTCGATTGGTGTTGTAAAGAAGATATAGATGAACAGCGGGATGCCTTTGAATGGAAATTGCTGGAATATACCCAGCAGCATGCTGTTCCGGTGTTGGGCATTTGCCGCGGGTTGCAAATTGCCAATGTCTATTTTGGTGGCACGCTTATACCGGATATACCCGCCTGGGGAAAATTCAATCATTCAAAAATGAATGGAAGAGACCGGTATCATCCGGTACAATTAGATGCCACATCCTGGCTGTATAAGATAATAGGAGTGGATAATGGTATGATCAACAGCAATCATCATCAGAGTGCAGGTAAAATTGGTAATGGACTGGTTGCCTGTGCACTTTCGCCGGATGGTATAGTAGAAGCAATAGAACGGAAAGAAACCCATTCAGCTCCCTTTCTATGCCTGGTGCAATGGCACCCTGAACGGATGGAGGACCAGCATAGTCCATTTGTAAAAAATATAAAGCAGGCGTTTATAGAAGCAGTGAAAAAGAGCAGTAATGAACGGGTGTTTTTAAAACACATATAGATATGGAAATTGAAAAAAAATTATTCATGCAAATTATCAATCCGGCAACAGAAGAAGTAATAGCAACGCTGCAGGAAGATACTAAGGCATCTCTGCAAAAAAAATATACGGTGTTGAAAAATGTGCAACAAGCATGGTACGAAAAAAAGCTTGCGGAAAGAGTGGCAATGCTGCGCCTGTTTTCGGATGAGTTGGCAAAGGAACAGGAAACTTTGGCGGCTGTTCTCACTTCAGAAGTAGGAAAGCCTTTGCAGCAATCCCGCAACGAAATTAACGGAGCCCGCACCCGCATTCAATGGATGCTGGAGCATGCTGAGAAATACCTTGCCGAAGAATGGATGACATTGGCTGAGGGCATGAAAGAAAAAATAACCTACGAACCTTTAGGTGTTATCTGCAATATCTCTGCATGGAACTATCCCTACTTGGTAGGTGTAAACGTTTTTATACCCGCGCTACTTGCTGGTAATGCGGTATTGTACAAGCCATCGGAGTATGCCACCCTAACCGGTTTGGAAATAAAAAGATTATTAATAAAAGCAGGCATTCCCGAGGCCGTTTTTCAGGTAGCTATTGGTGGTAAAGAAACCGGTGAACTATTGCTGCAATTGCCATTTGATGGCTATTACTTTACAGGTTCTTATAAAACCGGTCGGTATATCTACGAGCAGGCAGCAGCTAAAATGGTGCCCTGCCAGCTGGAAATGGGTGGCAAAGATCCATTGTATGTGGCCGAAGATGTAACCGATATCAAAGCAGTAGCAGCCAGCACTGCCGACGGTGCCTTTTATAACAATGGACAAAGTTGCTGCGCTGTAGAACGCATATATGTTCATGAAAAAGTGTATGATGATTATGTAACTGCTTTTGTTCAGGAAGTAAAATCGTGGCATACGGGTGGCCCAAATAAAGATAGCGTGTACATAGGTGCCCTCACACGTAAAGAGCAATTGCAGGTACTGGCGCAGCAGGTAGCAGATGCCGTTGAAAAAGGAGCAACGGTACTTACAGGAGGCAAACGCATCAACCGAAAAGGATATTATTTTGAACCTACGGTATTGACAAATGTGACGCATGATATGGAGGTGATGAAGGAAGAAAGTTTTGGGCCGGTAATAGGCATTATGAAAGTAAAAGACGACAGGGAAGCATTACAAAAAATGCAGGATACGGAATATGGCTTAACCGCTTCTGTATATACCTCCAGCCAATGGAGAGCGGAAGCATTATTGCAGCAAATAAACACTGGTACCGGTTATTGGAACTGCTGCGACCGTGTAAGTGCAGCAGTGCCCTGGAGCGGCCGCAAACATTCGGGTTTTGGTACTACCTTATCGCATATAGGGCTGCGTGCATTTACCCGGCCAAAAGCCTGGCATTTAAAAGGAGGATAGTTACGGCTTTTGTATTCTACGGTAATGTGTATGCGCAATTTCTATCTAAATCTTTATGGAACTATTACAAGCTATTGAACTCATAAAAGCAGGTAGTATCCAATCAGATCAGGCAACGGCCTGGGCCGACCTGGGATGTGGTAAAGGGTTGTTTACGCTGGCGCTGATGCATTTATTGCATCCCGGCAGTAGGATATATGCCGTTGATAAAAACCAGCACGACCTTAATCATTTAAAAGCTGTCGGTAATAGTGCTATACAAAAAATAAATGCTGATTTTATACAGGATGAACTGGATTTGTATCCTTTGGATGGCTTGCTGATGGCCAATTCCCTTCATTTTGTAAAAGACAAAGTTTCGTTCCTGCATAAAATAAGAAAGTGGTTAAAACCGGAAGGGATGTTTTTGATATTAGAATACGATATGGATGTAGCCAATCCGTGGGTGCCATATCCTATAAGCTTTACTGCCCTGTCTTATTTATTTAAACAACATGGTTACAGTCATATTGAAAAACTTGCAGAGCGGCCCTCTATTTACAACCGTGCTGCTATTTATTCTGCACTTATTACGCAATAAATTAGTAGATAAATAGGCGTTTATCCTATTCTATAATTATATACTGCTACTTAACTTTTATTTCCTTTTAGTTCTTAAGCAACCGCAGCTGCAATAGTTGTACTGCTTGAAAATATTTCTGATATTGGTACGCTAAAGACTTTGAGAGAAAGCGCATGGTCATTGACGTTACTCAAATAAAGGCATTAAAGAATGCTTTGCACTGGCAAGCTCAGAAAATAACACGCCGGCACCCACCTCCCCTTTATACAGGCTATTATTTTTCATAGCGGGATTGCCTATATTCAGAAGCATTTTTTTAGCCAATGCTTTTGCTTCTTTTAAATAAAAGTTTTTATCATTTATTTTATACACATTTAATAACGCATATGCTTCTCCGCCCATGCCGCAGCATAAGCTGCCATTGTTGTTATTTTTATCGGTAAGCAGGAAATGGCGGGTGGTACTTTCAGCCAGTTCTAAAAATTTCTCATCTTTCGTAATCTGGTGAAGTAGCGTCCATAAAAACGTATATCCGGCAGAGCCATGGCACCAGCCGGGCCATGATATGGCTTCCGTATTTGTGAGTGCCCACCTTGTATAATTATTTTCTTTCAAAGCTAAAGCCACTAATTGATCTACCCTGTCGTAAACATTTTCCGGTATGGCAGTTTTAGCCTGGTCACACCATTTGAGCGTAGCATAAATTATCCCGGCCCAGCCATGAGCAATACCCCGGTAATTTATTGGGTTTTTATCGGATATAGGTGGAAAAGCAGCTGCTTTTTCCCAGATTGCATCCATAGTTATATTGCCAAAATTGGTCAGTTCTGTTAGTAAAGTTGCATTCCCTGAAGTTGCATTTTCATATAAAAGGCAGCAGCCAATCAGTGTACTTGATTTCCCTAAAGTAAGATCAAGATTTTCACATGGTTTTCCGGCGGCTTCTATAAAGCGTATTATAGAATTGTAGCTGGTAACGTAATCTCCTAACGCCTGGCTTATTAATGCCTGAACCAGGTGAACGCCGCTTGCGGTATGGTATATGGAAATCGTGCCAACCGTTTCAGGAGTAATTTCAATATCCGCAGAATAAAAAGCCTTTCTTTCATCCATTACGTATGCAGCGGCCCTGTTTGCCCAGATATCAGCAACTGATAATAGTTCTGCGTCATTTTCAATACAAGCCATTCGGTACAGCATATATGCAATTCCTGCAGCCCCATAATTTACCGAGCAGGTAGGAGCCAACATCAAACCATTATCAATCAAATTGCTATTTAGGCCATATTTGTTTTTTAATGAATTGCAAAAGGCAGAAAAGGAGTAAGTGAGTTCTATAATTGATGCTGCTTGTTGAGAAACAGTACGGGTAGCCTCCAGCCAGCATGCAGCAAATGCACTCATTGATGTAAACCGGTCTTCTGGTTTTTTTGACAGGGCCTTAAAAATTACGGCTTCAATACCGGCAGGAAGTGCAATGTCGAAATTTGAAAATGATATTGGGCTCTCTGTAGCTATTTGTTTAAAAAGAGTATCACTTTCCAAAGAAAAATTAAGGTAGTGTTTTCCTATAATTAAAAAGTAAAGGAGGGCTGCAACCGCATATTGTTCGCCGGCATAGGTCGCAGGTTGATTGCGACCAAGCATGGAAGCTTCTGCAAATTCGGGTTCATAAAAAAAGCCCATACCGCCGCGATGCACCTGGCGTGCAGACGACTCCAGCTTTGATAATCCAAAGTCAATAATTTTTACTTGCCCCTGGTCTGTAATAATAATATTTCTTGGATGTACATCGGAGTGAATTACATGCTGTGTATGCAGGTGCTCGTATGACTTTATGATAGCATACATCGTTTGAAGCATTTTAGCCAGGTTCCGTGCATCATTAAAATTCCGGTATTTCTCTGCATTCTCCTCGCAGCTTAGCCCTGCACACCATTCAATAATCATATAGGGGTTACCGTTATATTCGCCCTGCTCTATAAGCAAAGGTGCCACTATACCTTCCAGGTGTTGCAATACCTCCACTTCGTTATTGAAGCTATCAGTAAGATAGGCGGTTTGGGTGGTAGGCTTTAAGATTTTTAATGCAAAGAACCGGCTGTTTTTCTGAATCTTGTATACTTCGGTATCTGATATACTCATTATTTTTCCTACTACTGTATACTCACCAAGTACCTCATCTTTCTTCAGTAAATCCTCCTTCTGGTGGTGTGCTGTTTCATTATAAGGTACCAGGAAACCTTCGCCTTTTAGCCGGGAAAGAAACATGTATGATTCTTCCAGGGTTTGGTGGGGATCAAGATTGTTAAGGATAGAGTATTTATAGATGCCTTCCACTAACGACTTTGGTGTACGAAATTCTTTTAGCAGCGATACTGATGCCGGGTTAACCACCTTGCTGGTATTACGTGTATGGGTGTACGTGAGTATAAAGTCATCTTCCTCAAACGTAAACTTATCCTTTACTTGTTCGCTTAATTCCTGCATAGGTATCAGCAGTACTTCCTCCGGTAAAATAAGTAATTGATCGGGTGACATATTTTTACTGTTTGTAGATTCTTAAATTAGTTTTGCGTTGCATAATCGGGCTTCCAGGTAAAACAATCTATTCCTTCTAAAGCCATCCTTTTTGAAACATATTCCATTGCTTCTTCCCCGCATTTTGTATTTTGAGCCTGGCTGATGGCAGCCGCTAACTTTTCTGTTACCTGCAGTCGCCAACTGGCGCCCTCCATATTGTCAGGATAGTTTTTGCGAGGCGCATCAACACCCCAGGATAGTAGTCCCTCTTTGTCTAATTGTGCAGTAAACGGTACGCCTTGCACGGGCAGGCCCGTTAATGTTTCTTCTAGTACGCCTGCTGCTGCAAGCAAATCATTATATGAATGGAAATACACTACAAATTTATCCGGTCGTAAAAGCCCATGACGGCTTGCGCCTATTTTAAAGCTAAAGGCATTGGAGTTGGTAAGGGGCAATATGCTTTTGGCAAAAGCTTCGGGCATGGCAGCTATAGCCGGACTTATATACATTTTGTAGGTGTGGTGCTGATAAAACTGTATGGAGTTCTCCGGGCCTTTCCGAAACCACGATAACCAATAATT
Source organism: Chitinophagaceae bacterium (assembly GCA_025924755.1). Classification (GTDB taxonomy): domain Bacteria; phylum Bacteroidota; class Bacteroidia; order Chitinophagales; family Chitinophagaceae; genus Flavisolibacter. Next base: position 5,822 of record JAICHT010000064.1, read on the forward strand.
TGCATCCGGGTTGTAATGCCGCTGCCACTTTTTATACAGGATTTCATTCCATACTGCAGTGTGGCCATTGTACAAAAAACTTTCAATATCATGGCTGGTGGTAAGCTGCCCGTATAAATGTTTTAACGCAGGAACCGTATTGTAGCTATATAAACGGGAAGCTATGGAACGCGTATCTAACCCATGCAACTTTAACGCATAGCTAATAGCCTTTTGTGATAAACCCGCTAAGTATAGTTCATCGGAAGGCTTCTTTTCAAAATCTTTGTATATTATTTTAGATGCAGATATGCCGGAAATAAATTCGTTATCTACCTTAATTTCCAGTACTTCTTCCAATACTAGTTTGGCAAGGGTTTTATTGATTTCATCATCATATTGGCATGTAATAAAATTAGGAAGGGTAGAAGGTTGTTGTAAAAAATAAAATAATAAAGCAACATCTTTATAGGCTATTTTATAATTGGCATTATTGCTAGCAAGCTTTGGTTTAAAAACTCCAAACACCTCTTCGTTCGCTAACAAACTATCCAGAGCCATTTGCTCCGGATAGTTTAAACAACCTAATTCGGCCATATCATAAACAGGATTGGCCCGAAACGTTTCGTGCAACAGGAAATTCAACATAACACACGTTTTGTTTATTTACTCTGGTTTAAGTTGGATTTACGCTGCCGCACTTCTTCCAGCGCCTCATTTAAATGTGACTCTAACTGATCGAGGTCTTCTTTAGCTTGTGGCTGATCCATCTTTTCCATATTTTGGATGAGTTCATCCAATCCTTTTCTTAAGGCTGTTAAGTCTTCTACCGGATTGCCTCCTCTATATGGGTCTGTAAGAATTGTTCCGGTACATCCTGGCGGGAAGTTGGAACCAACCTGGCAAACAATAGAGTTACCTACAAAAGTGCATCCCCAGTGACAGTTAATAGGTGTTGGAATAAATGAACAACCCTGCCAGCAATAGGTAAGCTGGTGGGTGCATCCATGCCAGCAAAGTAAAGTTGGGTGATGACAAAATGTAACAGTAGTGTGAAGCACACAAACCGTTGTAGTGCGAAAGGTGTTCAGGGCGCATGCCTGATTCACTTTGTCCTTTTCGCTTTCGGGTAGTATTGATACTACCATATTTTTTAATTGAAACGTACTCATAAAACAAGCGGTTAATTGTTGAAATTCTATTGTTGAATCCGTAGCTTTTTTATCCGGAAAAGCAGGAGTAAAAACGGCAGAGTTACATTTTGAATTATTGCATCATAACCTCCTTTCTATTTATGGTGAAAAATTATTTTTTGGATTTTTATCTTGCACTTACTTTGGGTTGGAAATCAGCCATAAAAGGAGCCAGCTAACCCGGATATCACTCGAGATTTGGTAATGTAAATAGGGCAAGAAATGTAGGACTTTCAGTATGGTTAATATGGCAATATGCTTTCAATGCCTTGATACTAGTACCTTCATATTCAAACTTTCACGCTTTAAAATTATTTGTTATTTCTATATAGATGCTTTTCCGTATATCGTGCATTTTCTGGAGTTAGTTGCACTTTAAACAACTAATTGTTATTTTAGTATTATTAGTTGTTTCTTTTCATAAACCGGTACAGATGGATGCTATAGTATACGATAAAGCTAAAAGCATTATTCAGGCCCAAAATAAAAGTAAGCGTACCGAGCAGGCATACATGGACTGGATTTATCGTTTTTTGGTATACCATCATAAAACCCTTTCTTCCAGGCTTAACAAAAAACATCTTTTATCATTCCTTACTTTTCTTACGCATGAGTGTAAAGTAGCCGCAGCCACCCGAAACCAGGCACTGCAGGCCATCCTCTTTCTTTACAAACAGGTTTTAAAAATCAGGCTTACCGGGGTTTCTCCTTTAAGGTTGCATAAGACAAAAACCCTTCCTCCGGTACTTTGCCGAAGCGATATTCATATCATACTTAAGCAGTTAAAAGGTGATGCATTGCTAATGACCTCTTTATTATATGGATGCGGATTAAGATTGGAAGAGTGCATTTCCCTGCGAGTAAAAAATGTGGATATAGAGAAAAAAATATTGATAATAAAAGGAGAGAAAAAAGAACGGGTCTTAACGATTCCTGAAACGATATATGTTTCGATATGCCATAAAATAAGTATACTTCGGTTGCAATACCAGGGATGGTTGCAGGACGGTTTTTGCGGTGTGTCATTGCCCGAAGGGATTCAGAAAATAAATCCTGAATTTTCTTTTGATTGGCACTGGCAATATATATTTCCATCCGAAAGGCCGTTGTTAGATCCCGCATCCGGCAAATTTGTATTGCATCACCGCAGTAATAGTTTTCTCGAAAAGGCTATTAAGCAGGCAACCACAAAAGCACAACTTTCTAAAAATATTTCCTGTCATGTATTTCGCCACAGCTTTGCTACCCATCTTTTAGAAAAAGGGCATAGTATAAAACTGGTGCAAAAACTTTTAGGTCATTCTGATATCCGGTCAACGCTTATTTACAAGCGCATGATACAACCCGATATTCCGGTTCGGAGCCCGCTCGATGAGTTGATCAGAAAGTAATTACAAATCAAAAGTGTGCTACTTGCCGTCAAACTATCACAACTTTCTACAGTTTATTTCAATAAAACTTTTTAACTACATTTAAAGTTATGATGCATTCCTCGCGACGCCATTTTTTAAAGACATCCGGTTGTGTTTTAAGTGGCTTAGGTTTTTATAATTTTCTTCCGTCAAAAATCTTTACTGCCGATGCAGGAAAAAAGGTTGCAGTAAGTGGCCACCTTTGGGTATATGCCAGCAAGTACCCGCCAGATTGGGATTGTACACCTATACTAAACCAGGTATTTACTGACCTTAAATATGCAGGTGTGGATGGAGTGGAATTGATGGAGATAAATTTGCGGCATGATGATGCTGTAGCCCATCTTAATAACCTTATAGCCCAATACAAATTACCTGTTACGGGCACCTCTTACAATGCAGATATGTGGAACAAAGATGCGCACCAAAACATACTGAAAGATATAGAACTGGTTGTGAGTCGCCTGCATGCAGTAGGAGGCACTACACTTGGCATTACAGTAGGGGATGCAGGGCATATTAAAACAGAAGAAGAACTGGATGCACAGGCCGCAATATTAAAAAAGATCATACCACTTTGCAAAACTTATAAAGTAGAGCCCAACCTGCACAACCATACATTTGAAGTAACAAATGGCTTGCATGATTTAAAAGGTACGCTGGCAAGAATTCCCGATATAAAACTCGGCCCTGATTTAAACTGGCTGGTGCGTGCCGGCGTAGATCCTGTTTGGTTCATTAATACCTATGGGCATCAAATAGCGTATATGCATATCCGTGATCAGGATGCGCAGGGACAATGGACAGAGGCGGTTGGTGAAGGCGTAACAGATTTTCCGGCTATTGCCAAAGCGTTGAATAAAATTAAGTATAAGGGAAGGGCCGCTATTGAACTGGCCCTGGATGGGCCGGCTACCCGTCCATTAAAAGAAGACTGGAAAAATAGCCGCAACTATGTAAAAAATGTTTTTGGCTGGTAAGTAAAGAAATTTCTTACGGTTTACTATTTATTAAAACAACTTCAATAACTATTGGTAAAAACTAATCTATAATGGGCTTCAACGATACGTTACATTCTGTTTCTGTAAATACAAAAGGTGTAAAGGAAAATACATTTGATGCTATTGTAATTGGCTCGGGTATGAGCGGTGGCTGGGCGGCAAAAGAACTGTGTGAAAAAGGCTTGAAAACATTGGTGCTGGAGCGCGGCCGCAATATTGAGCATATCAAAGATTATACTACTGCTACGCTGGCTCCCTGGCAATTACCGCATCGCGATACATTAACAGAAAAGTTGCGGAGAGAGAACCCTATTGTGAGTAAGTGCTATGCTTTTACCGAAGCTACCGAACACTTTTTTGTAAAAGATAAAGAGCATCCCTATGTGCAGCAAAAACCGTTTGGTTGGATACGGGGTTACCAGGTGGGTGGCAAATCTTTGATGTGGGCAAGATGGACGCAACGCTGGAGTGATCTTGACTTTGAAGCCAATGCTAAACAAGGTATTGGTGTAGATTGGCCGATACGGTATAAGGATATAGCTCCGTGGTACAGCTATGTAGAAAAGTTTGTAGGCATCAGCGGCAACCGCGATGGTATAGCGCATTTGCCGGACGGCAAATTTCAACCACCTATGGAAATGAACTGTATAGAAAAACATTTTAAAAAAGATGTAGAGGCCGGCTTTCCGGACAGGCATGTCATTATTTCAAGAACGGCAAATCTTACAAAAGGATTAAATGGAAGAGGGCCCTGCCAATACCGGGATCTTTGTTCGAGAGGCTGTCCGTTCGCTGGCTACTTCAGTAGTGTGTCTGCCTCACTTCCGGCAGCAAAAGCTACCGGCAATATGACCTTGCGTCCATTCTCGGTAGTGCATTCTATTATTTACGATGAAAAACTGCACAAAGCAACTGGTGTTCGTGTTATTGATGCTAACACCTTAAAAATGACAGAATATTTTGCAAAAATTATTTTTGTAAATGCAGGTACGATCAATACGACGTTGGTGCTGCTCAATTCGGTATCGCCACAATTTCCAAATGGGCTGGGCAATACCAATGGCGTATTAGGACATTACCTGATGGATCATAATTACCGTGGTACTTTGGGTGGCCAGTATGATGGATATCCCGATCAGTATTATTATGGACGAAGACCAACCGGTATCTATATTCCCCGGTTTAGAAATGTAGGAAATGATGTTCAAAAGGGCTTTCTGCGGGGCTATGCTTTTGCCGCAGGCGGTTCAAGAGCAAACAGTAATGTAACCGATGATACGATTGGCGCTTCATTTAAAGAGCAGTTTACGGAACCCGGCGCCTGGAATATGTGGATGACCGGTATGGGCGAATGTTTGCCTTATTATGAAAATAAAGTGACCTTAAGTACAGATAAAAAAGATAAATGGGGAATGCCTTTGGTGCAGATAGATTGCGAGTATAAAGAAAACGAAAAGGCCATGCTGAAAGACATATTAACCTCCGGAGCAGAAATGCTGGAGAAAGCGGGCTTTAAAAATATACAGGCCAATGATACCGGCGAAGCACCAGGACTTGGTATTCACGAAATGGGCACGGCCCGGATGGGCAAAGACCCTAAAACTTCTATATTAAATGCGCATAACCAGATATGGGATGCAAAGAATGTATTTGTAACAGACGGCGCCTGTATGGCATCAAACGCCTGCCAGAACCCTTCGCTTACGTATATGGCATTAACGGCACGGGCTGCAAATTTTGCTGTAGATGAATTAAAGAAAGGTAACCTTTAGTTTTTATTCCCTTACTTTATCAGACGCGAATTTATAGAGATAAGGCGCTTTATGGGCACCGCCGGTCCATCGCTTGGCTACACGCTCCAATATGCCCAGGTTAAGGAGTTTGCGTTGAAAACTGGTACGCCTTAGCTGCTGTCCCAAAATGGTTTCATAAAGACTTTGCAATTCGGCCATGGTAAAAGTTTCCGGCATCAGGTTAAAGCCAATCAGCTTGCGGTCCAGGTTTTCTCTAAGCGTGGTTAATGCTTTTGCCATCATATCCTGGTGATCTAATATGAGCGGTGGAAGGTTCGATAAATCGTACCAGTCGCAGCCATCGGATAATAAATCAGGTATCGGTACGGCTTTGGTATAATCTACCAACGCATAATAACCCACTGAAATAAACCGGCTCAATAACCAATGATCATCCTTCGCGTTTATTCCTTTGCCGCGCATAATTTTTTGCATGGGCTTTTTATCATGGCGACTCATATCACCAAACGTATAAAACTGCTCCAGGTAAATATTTTGTAGTCCCGTCCGTTCCTGCAATATGCGTTTAGCGGCATCGTTCAGGTTTTCATCCTTCCGGATAAAGCCGGCTGGCAAGGCATACAGGCCGGTATTTTGATATTGAAGCAGCAGTATTTTTAATTGATTTTGATGAAAGCCAAAGATGACCATATCAATAGCAAGCCCCGGTAAATAGTTTTGTTCAAATTCTTTGCTAGATGGCTCCTGTTTTATCGTGGGCTGCTTCAAATTCATGACCGTTCTTTAAGTGCAATTAACAAAAAAGTTTGGTGGGGTTAATCAAAACATCTAAATTGTCTCATTAATGAGACAATAATAATTAAATTAATAGTTGGTCATGAAAAAACTTTTGCTATTGCCCTTTTTTGCTATGCAGTTCATAGTGCCTGCCTTTGCTCAAAACAAAAAACAACCTGCAGCTAATGCTTCAAAAAGTAGTACACCGGAGGTAAAAACAGCTAATGGTATGCTTACAGGAACCGTGGAAAAAACCGGCATTCGATCCTTTAAAGGAATACCCTTTGCAGCACCGCCGGTAGGCGATTTGAGATGGAAAGAGCCGCAACCCGTCCAGAATTGGGACGGCGTACGCAAAGCGGATCATTTTGGGCCCCGTGCAATGCAGGCGCCTATTTTTGGCGATATGGGTTTTCGCTCCGACGGTATGAGCGAAGATTGTTTGTATCTAAATGTATGGACGCCTAATACATCTGGAAAGTTGCCGGTACTGGTTTATTTTTATGGTGGAGGCTTTGTAGCTGGTGATGGTTCAGAATCCCGCTATGACGGTGAAAGTATGGCACAGAAAGGAATGGTAGCATTAACCGTCAACTACCGCTTAGGGGTGTTCGGGCTTTTCTCTCATCCCGAACTTACACAGGAGTCGCCGCATCATGCTTCCGGCGACTATGGCTTAATGGATCAGGCAGCGGCCTTGCAATGGGTAAAGCAAAATATTGCTGCGTTTGGCGGTGATCCGGATAAAATTACTATTGCCGGTGAATCGGCCGGTTCTATATCTGTAAGTGCTTTGATGGCATCTCCATTATCAAAAGACCTTATTGCCGGTGCTATTGGCGAAAGCGGTTCCATTATGGGTGCTTTGCCACCCGTACCACTTAGCCAAGGAGAGCAGGGCGGAGTGGCGTTTGCCAAAAGCCTGGGTGCGGCTTCACTTGCCGACCTCAGAGCTATGAATGCTGATACCTTATTAAATGCATCTACCAAATATGGCGCTTTCCGTTTCCCTATGACGATTGACGGATATTTTTTCCCGAAAAGTCCTGTTGAAATTTTTGAAGCCGGCGAGGAGGCGCATGTGCCTTTACTCGTAGGATGGAACTCGGAAGAAATGAATTACCGTATGGTAATGGGCAAAGAAAAACCAACAGTAGAAAATTATGAAAAAGCGGTGCAGAAACTATATGGTGATAGTGCTGCGGAGGTTTTAAAAGCATACCATGCTACCAGCGATGCAGATGTGGAGCAGGTAGCTACTGATTTGGCAAGTGATCGCTTTATTGCTTTTAGCACCTGGAGGTGGGCCGATTTGCAGGCAAAGACAGGCGGTAAACCCGTATACCGTTATTACTATTCGCGTCCACGGCCGGCCATGACGCCGGAAATGGGCAACGCTTCACCAGGCTTGGCAGGTGGCGTGCAGAAGGGTAGCAGTGCCCCTAAAATGCCGCCTGCAAAAGGAGCGGTACACTCCTCAGAAATTGAATATGCAATGGGTAATTTACCCTATAACAAAGTATATGCTTGGGGGCCGGACGATTATAAGGTTTCTAAAATCATGCAGGCCTATTTTGCCAATTTTGTAAAGAAGGGCAATCCCAATGGCCCTGGCTTACCTAAGTGGCCCGCCACTACCAGCAGCAACCCGGTTCCGGTAATGCATATCGATGTTAATACCAGGGTAGTGCCCGAACAACATGCAGACCGTTACCAATTAATGGAACAATATTCAAAAAAATAGTGTTGTAAATAAACACCACATCATAAGAATTATAAACTGATTTAAATAAAAAGAATGAAAGAACGTATGTCACGCCTCTTGCTTTTAGGAATGATATTTATACCTGTATTGGCTTTTTGTCAAGGTAATACCGGTACTGTAACGGCAGGTAAAAATATAGCCGTTGCCGAAACAGAAAGTGGCAAAGTAAGAGGGTATATTCATAATACGGTA
>JAICHT010000065.1 GCA_025924755.1 Chitinophagaceae bacterium
CATTAACCTATACGAAATGCTTCTTACACCTCAGCCCTTTATTATTGCCGTTTACATAAGTTTTTTAAGGCTTCAGGCAATTGATGTCTTTTTTTATTTTATTGCGCAGTAGCTTTATTACTTCTCATGTGAACGTTTAGATTTTAAAATGTTTGCAACGGCTCTTGTTTTCACAGGAGCCTCTTTCTTTTAGATTAAATTTTACGTTTAGGAGAGGTAGGACCGCGTAATATTTATCAGGTCTACCAGCTCTTTTTCTTTAACCAGTGTTTCTGCATTAGGCGCTGAAGGAGACAATTTCATACGGGCTTTAAAATCAAATAACGCTTGCTCCAGCTTTGAGATTTTGAGCTCAATAAAATCCTTTTCACTTTTGGTTAGTTTAGCAGGTTTTGTTTCCATATTGGTTTACAGCTTTAAATTTTATAAAAAAAAGATGCAGGATTAATCATCGAATTTTAATCATTAATAGAAGGTTGAATATCGAGCAGGCGTCGCAACGTTTCACATCCATACTTCACCGGAAATAAATCCTCATACTGCATGATGGCAAGCCGTATCAAATCATTATATCCTAATAAAACGCCGCCATTCTTTTTTATAATTCCTTCAATTCTTTCGGAGTTAGACAAGAAGTAGGTGCATGGGCCGGAAGGGATTATTGCAATCTCATATTTCATGGCATGGCTCTGTATGTCCTTTTCAATTTCATCAATAACCGGAATGGAATCTATTTCGTCGAAGGAATAAATATTTACGTGTTTCATAGGGACGGTGTTAGTAGCTACAAAATAATGCGATGCCACCAAAACTCATAGCTGTTTCATATGGTTCCTGAATTTGTTTGTTCGGGGTAAGTAATAACAATTACGAAAGACTATTGGCAAATTTTTATTCTGTTAGTATAAATATATTAGGTAAACCTGATGAAGAACTTTCTGATGAATAAAAAATAAATTGGAAATTTAAAAAAACTACCTACATTAGTTCACCCATTTGTGTTATCAGGGTGCTAACGATTTTCTTGCCAAACTAAAAGCATAAAGCCAACAGTTGACTGTTTGTTTTATGCTTTTTCATTTTAGGACACTTTAGATTTTCAAAGTTTTAGAATTAAAAAGCCCACTGTAGAAACAGCGGGCGCTAACGATTGCTTGCCATATGAAAAATATAAAATATCAATATTGATTACCAAAAATAATACTTATCTGGCATAAAATGTATATAAAAATAATTTTTGTTAATAATATTTTTTGCTAATGCACATAAATTTGAATAAAAATATAATAAATACTATATATTATTTTTATTTATAATTTGATAACAAACACCTCATATTGTACAGGCTCTATGATTGTATGAAGAAATTAAGCCAATAAAATGATGCGCCATGGAATTTACAGGAAGAATAAAATCTAAAGAGTTGCAGCGTTCCAGGACCTTGATAACTTATAGATTGACCTTCTTCATTTGTGGAGCTAAAAAATGCATCGTCAACCAGGCTATTATATACATACTGCCGCATATGATAAAAATAAGATTGTAGCCAGCAGTAATGTTTCCGCCGGATTTGTATTTATCTAATAAATAACCGACTAACAATGGAAATAAGAAGCCGCCCACAGAGCCGGCCATTCCGCCAATACCTACTACAGAACTGACGGCTCTCTTAGGAAACATATCGGAAACCGTAGTAAAAATATTAGCGCTCCATGCCTGGTGTGCGGCCGCTGCCAAACTGATTAAGCCTACCGCCGTCCATATACTTGTGGCAAACCGGGCCGCAATGATAGGCACCACGCACATAGCAAAAATAAACATGGCTACCTTTCGGGCTTTGTAAACCGGCCACCCATTATTGATGAAATAAGAAGACAGATAGCCTCCGCCAACACTGCCAATAGTAGTAGCCGTATACACAATGGCCAGCGGCAAACTCGGCTTTGTTAGATCCAGGTGAAAGGTGCTGGAAAAATAAGAAGGCAGCCAAAAAAGAAAGAACCACCAAATGGGATCAGTAAGAAATTTTCCCAGTACAAACGACCAGGTTTGTCTGACTGCAAATAAACGATTCCAGCTTATAGTAGTTTTATCTTCCTTTATTTCTTCTGAATCACTATGGATGTAGGCATATTCCCCCTTGGATAAGTTTTTTTTACGGGCAGGAACTTCATAAAAAATCAACCAAAAAATTAACCATACAAACCCAATAGCACCGGTTATTATAAATGCCTGGCGCCATCCATATGCACCCAATATCCAGGGCACAGCAATGGGCGCTATTACCGCACCTATATTGGCGCCTGAATTAAAAATGCCTGTTGCTAAAGCCCGTTCTCTTTTTGGAAACCACTCAGCCACTGACTTAATAGCTGCCGGAAAATTACCCGACTCGCCTAACCCTAATAAAGCCCTTACGGCGCCAAAGCCAAAGGTAGATTTTACCAGTGCATGCAGCATCGCTGCTACACTCCAGATAACAATAGAAATAATGTAGCCCAATTTCGTTCCTACCCTGTCAATCAATCGGCCAAATAGTAATAATCCTAAAGCATAGGCAGCGGAAAAGGCCATCACAATATGGCTGTAATCAATTTCCGTCCAGCTAAATTGTTTTTCGAGTACAGGTTTCAACAAACCAATTACCTGCCTGTCAAGGTAATTAATAGAAGTAGCAAAAAATAAGAGCGCCACTACTACCCACCGGTATCTGCCTACAGGTGCCAGAGGTATATCGGCAGCCGTTATAGTTGGTTCTACTTCTTTTTGGTTCATATAGCATGCATATTTTCTTTAAGAAACCGCTATTTTACCTATCAATTGCAAAGCAAGTTGTGTGTGTGCCTTCAGTCCTGCATAATCTCTTTTTTCCCACAGTTCTTTACTAATTAATTTACTACCCATTCCCACTGCCTTTGCACCCGAACCAAACCATGCCTTTAAATTATCTTCATTAACCTCTACGCCACCCGTAGGCATAAATTTTAGTAAAGGAAACAACTCTTTAACAGCAGTAATAAATGAAGGTCCTAAAATATTTCCGGGGAATACCTTTACTATATTGGCTTCCAAACTTTCCGCTGTTGCTATTTCGGTTGGCGTCATACAACCCGGTATCCAAAGTAAGCCTGCATTATGCGATGTGGTTGCTACAGCTTCATTAACGGTAGGGCAAACAATAAAATCAGCACCGACATCTATATACTGCCCGGCCATTGCTGCATTTTTTATAGTACCAATACCTAACAGCATACCGGGCATGGATTGCTGCACTTCGTTTTTTAGAATGATAAAATTAGCCAATGCCTGCTCGCCCCTGTTTGTATATTCTACCATCCGTATTCCGGCTTCGTACAATGCCTGCAAAATGCCAACACTGATTTCAGTACTTTCATGGTAATAAAGCGGTAATAACTTTTGCTTCAATAGCAGCTGTAGCACTTTCTCTTTTTCAGGCATGGTTTAAATAAGATTGCTTGATTTCCTCAACAGATGATGTAGTGGCATCGCCTGCAATTAATAGTTTTTTGAAAGCTGCTGCCGCTGCAAACTCAATCGTTTCCTGCGGAGATGATTTATGATAATCACTGTATATCAATCCTGCCATAAAGCAATCACCACTTCCTGCTTTATCTACTATGGCATCGGAATAATATTCTTTTGAAAGATACAACTGCTGATCTGTATAAAGTGTGCTGTAATAATGAACACCTTCCCTATCATCAAACCGAAACGTATTGGCTACTTGTTTGCACTTTTTAAAATTTTGCATTACGGCATTTGAAGAATGTGCTGCCTGCTGAAGAAACGATTCTTTTGAATGATTAAACTCCTTTGGCAATGGAATGCCCAACATATTTTCTAACGCCCAGATATTACCCATAATCACGTCGCAGTATTGCGCCAGTTGCGGCATTATATCAATTGGTTGCTTTCCATATTGCCATAATTTTGCCCGGTAGTTTAAATCAACGGATATGGTAATATTATTTTTCTGAGCCACCTCTAAAGCTTCTTTGCAAACAGCTGCACTATTTTCGTTGAGCGCTGGGCAAATGGCGCTGAAATGAAACCAGGAAACAGATTGTAAAAGCCGCTCCCAATCAATACATCCTGGCTTCAGACTGGAGAAAGACGAATATGCCCTATCGTATATCACACCGGCATTTTTTAAGTCAACACCTTGCGGTAAATAATAGACACCAATTCTGTCGCCGCTAAATTGTATAGCCGCAGTATTGATATTAGAATGTTGCAGGTAAGCAGTAATATCTTTTGACAGTGAGTTATCCGGCAGGGCGGTACAGTAAGTAACCGGAATGTTCCAGTTAGCCAGCGCCATTGCTACATTTAGCTCTGCACCACCAAGATAAACCGGCATGGAATGTTGCCGTATCCAGGCTCCGTGCAAAGAAGGCGACAGGCGCAATAATAACTCACCAAAACAAAATACATTACCCATATTGATATGAAAATTTTATCTTTTTAAATGTCCCAGTTGAAATAGTTTTTTGCATTGTAATAGCAGATATCCTGTATAATTTTCCCGACCCATTCACTATCATTTGGCAACTCACCATTTTCAATTTCTTCACCAAACAAATTACATAAGATACGGCGGAAATATTCGTGGCGCGGATAAGAAAGAAAACTCCGGCTATCGGTAAGCATGCCTACAAAACGGCTCAACAAACCCATATTGGAAAGTGCATTGATCTGTTTCGTCATCCCGTCTTTCTGATCTAAAAACCACCAGGCCGAACCAAACTGAATTTTGCCCGGCGTAGAGCCATCATTAAAATTTCCGGCCATAGTAGCCATCAGTTCATTATCAGATGGGTTGAGATTGTATAAGATGGTTTTTGCCAGTTGGTTCTGGCTGTCTAAACGATTTAAGAATTTAGAGAGCGCTACTCCTTGTGCAAAATCGCCTATCGAGTCCCAGCCAGTATCCGGACCGAGCTTTTGCAGCATCCGGGAATTATTGCTCCGTAAAGCACCTAAATGGTATTGCTGCACCCAGCCTTTTTGGTGATCCCATACAGCAAATACATACAGCATGGCAGATTTGAACTGGTGCTGTTCTTTTATTGTTATATCCTTACCAGAACGGATTTTATTGAAGATAGCTTTTATTTCCACATCCGTATATGTGTCTGCGTATAAATGCTCCAGCCCGTGGTCAGAAACGGTGCAGCCCATTACTGCAAAAAAATCGTGTCGGCTTTTTAAAGCATCTATATAATTTTCAAAAGAAGCAATATGACGGTTGCTAGCTGCTGCTAATTTATCAATATAGCGGTTGAAACTATTTGCGTCATCCACAGCCATTGCTTTATCCGGACGAAAAGCCGGCACTACTTTTATTTCAAAACCATCCTCTTTTATTTTTTGATGATGCGCTAAGGTATCGGCAGGATCATCCGTAGTGCATACCACTTTCACCTTCATTATCCGCAGCAGGTTGCGGACAGAAAATTCTTTGGTTTGCAGTTTGGCCGTGCATGCCACATAAATTTTTTTTGCGCTGGCTTCATTTAAAATATCATATACTTCAAAATAGCGTTGCAGCTCTAAATGCGTCCAGTGATATAGCGGGTTGCGCAGGGTATACGGCACCGTGGCAGCCCATTTATCAAACTTCTCATTATCCGGCTTGTCACCGGTAATATACCTCTCCTCTACCCCGTTTGTACGCATGGCCCTCCATTTGTAATGATCGCCATAGAGCCACGCCTGCGTCAGGTTTTCAAAATTGATATCGCCGGCAATTTGCTCCGGAGGCAAATGGCAGTGATAGTCTATGATGGGCATCGCTTCAGCATAATCGTAATACAGCTTCTGCGCCGTTTCATTTTGCAGGAGAAAATTATCATCCAAAAATTTTTTTATCATACAGCATTCTTCTAATAGTATAAACGCATCATTTCTGTAAAAAATACGATAACTATTTACAAACTCACACCCCGTTTCCACGGAATAAAATCATCCTGCCCGTTTCGCACAGCACTTACTTCTATTTCGCCGCTGGCTACTTTTATTACATAATCTAAAATGCGTTCGCCTGCCTGTTCTATTGTTTCTGTTCCTTCTATTATGGTTCCGGTATTGATATCAATAATATCGTGCATCTTATTATATAAAGTGGTGTTGGTGGAAAGTTTCACCACCGGTGCCACAGGATTTCCCGTAGGTGTGCCAAGGCCTGTAGTAAACAATACCACGTTTGCGCCGGAAGCTACTTCTGCAGTTGTTGATTCTACATCATTACCAGGCGTGCATAATAAGTTTAAACCGGCTTTAATGACCGGTTCTGGATAGTCCAGTACATCCACCACTGGCGACGTGCCTCCTTTTTTTGCGGCTCCGGCCGATTTAATAGCATCTGTTATCAAGCCATCTTTGATATTGCCGGGAGAAGGATTCATATCAAAACCCGAACCTGCTTCTGCGGCCCGCTGGCTGTAAACCTGCATTAAATTTCCAAAGCGATCCGCGATACTTTCATCCATACAACGGTCACTTAAATTTTGCTCTACACCACATAATTCCGGAAACTCCGAAAGAATAACCTTACCACCTAAAGCCACTAACAGATCGGAGGTATAGCCGACAGCAGGATTGGCTGATATGCCTGAAAAGCCATCGGAGCCACCGCATTCCAACCCAATGCAAATTTCGCTTATGGGTGCCCGTTGGCGTGTGATAGTATTAGCATACATCAGCCCTGCAAATGTTTGCTTAATAGCTTGTGATACCAGCTCCTCTTCCGTTCCTATTTTCTGTTGTTCTAAAACATATAATGGTTTTGCGAAATTTGCATCCCGCTTTTGAATTTCTTCCCGGAGCATGTGCACTTGTGCATGTTGGCAGCCAAGACTTAATATAGTGGCGCCTGCCACATTTGGATGGGTAATATAGCCAGCTAATAAACCGCACAATGCCTGCGCATCCTGCCGGGTGCCACCGCAACCACCTGCATGGTTTAAAAATTTAATACCGTCTACATTTGGGAAAACACGGCTTTTCTTTGCTTCCTGCTTTTGTACGTGTACATCCGCCTGCAAAATGGCATCTATACCTTTACCGCTTTTATAAAGATCAATTAACCTGGAAACTTCTATTTTGTTTTGTTGACTGCTGCCATATCCGGTTTCATTTATCAATGCTTCGCGGATCATATCTATATTGCGGTTTTCGCAAAAGACCATAGGAATTACGATCCAGTAATTAGCGGTTCCTACTTTGCCATCGGGGCGGTGATATCCCAAAAATGTTTTGTCTATGTATTTGGAAACGTCGGGTTTAGCCCAGGTTATTTTCCGCTCCCCAACTTTAAAAGTATTAGCGGCGTGTTTTATATTAGACGTAGTGATTATGCCACCACGGGGAATATTTTTTTGCGCTTTACCTACCAATACTCCATACATATACACCGCATCACCGGCTTGCAGATCGGTAGTTACAAATTTATGCTTTGCCGGCACACGTGATGGAAGCGTATAAGCATTACCGTTATACGAAACTGTTTCACCTTCTTCCAGGTTTGTTAATGCCACCAACACATTATCATCAGGATGTACTTTAGCAATTCGATAGTTCATATTAAAGTACTGTTTTAGATTGAACAAATTCCATAGTATTTTTTACACCTTGCTGCATTATCATTTCAAGGTTTTCCGTTACTGCATCTTTAAAACCGGGCAACAGAGACAGATCTTCACCCCACATCGTTATATCACTTAAAACGTTTTCTACTAATTGCTGAGGCGTTAAACTATTCCACAGTTCCATAAACTGATAGGCCCTGTCATCCTGTATTGGATATTCGTTACCGTTTATGTTGCCAAAAAATTCCTTGCCGGTTTGTTTTACAGGTTTGGAAAAGTACAGGTACCCGGCAAAACCCAATGCCATCCGCGGCGGAGGTGATGGGTGCAATTGATAATGCTTTTGCAATATAGACACAATGCGCATTTTCATTTTTGAGCTATACTGCATGGTAATGTTAATCCAATAATGATTGAGATATTCATTACGAAAACGATCTAACACTTTATGAGCAAAGGCTTCTGCATCTGTTTTTGAAACAGCATGAGGTATGGCCGGCGCCAGTTCTTTCAACATTACCTCGCTTATATACAATCTCATTGTTTCGTCTTCCATTGCCTGCTTCACCGTTTGTATGCCGCTTAAAAATGCAAGGCCGCAACTTAGGGTGTGTGTGCCATTTAGCAGGCGCAATTTTAGCTCGCGGTATATATCAATATTAGGCTGAATCACCACGCCTTCATCTGCTTCGGCAAACGATAGTAACTTTTTGATCTTTTCATCTCCTTCTATAGCCCATAAACAATACGCTTCCGACATGGTTAACAATTTGTCCGTATATCCCAATTCGTTTTTTAAACTGGCTAATACCCTGGCATCAGGCAAGCCGGGCACAATCCGATCTACCAATGAATTACAAAACTGGTTATAATTTTGCAGCCAGTCAATAAAGGACTTTTCTAATTTATTGATATTGGCTAGCTCTGTAACAATCTGCTGAAGTCTTTTTCCATTATCCGGGATTAATTCTGTTGGTACTATAATCATCCCGCTTTTTTCGCTTCCGTTAAATGCCAGGAAACGTTCGTATAAAAATGCCAGCAACTTTCCTGGAAATGACTTTGGCGGATGTGCATGCACGTCATCATCTTTTACTAATTGAATACCCACTTCAGTAGTATTGGAAATGATAATTTTAAGCTGCTGGTTATAGGCACAATCCAAAACCTGGTCCCAATCTTCTGTAGCATTCAGCGCCCGGCTGATAGAAGCGTTGATAATATTCACTTCTATTTTTTTACCATCAGCCCATCCACGAATGCATTGGGTATATAAACCATCCTGCTGGTTAAAAGTAGCCAGGTCTCCCTGCGACGTGGATTTAACCACTACCACCCTGCCATTAAAAATGCCTTGCCGGTTGGCCTTATCAATAAAATAATCCGGCAATCCTCGCAATAAGACTCCTGTACCAAACTGCAACACCTTTTCGGGTAAATCAAAAAGAGATTTTTGAGGTATCGCTACTTTGCCAGGAATTATGTTATTTATCGTCTGTTTTGACAGGATCATACTAAGAGTTTTTTTGATCCGGAAAATTAATACTATTCCATTCTCTTTATAAAGATACAACGAGCCGGTACTTTGCAAGAATAGACTATTGCAAGAATGATAAAACCAGCTGAAGGCGAATTTTATTTTACAGAAATCTTATTTGATTTTAGTATAAAACGCAACTACTAATTTTTCAAATTCAGCCTTCTTTCCTTCAATTCCCGCCAGGTGGTTAAAATAATACCTTGATCCTTTAAAGCTTTTCTAAAAGCGGGATCCATCATCGCCAGCATATCGCCGCGGCGTGTAGGCCCACTATCTGATATATACTGAAAAACGGCTGTGGTGGCCGTACAATGCATAATCATCATGGTTACTCCGGGCTTCAATGATTGAATAGCTTCTATATACTTTTGCGTTTTGTAAGCCTGAAGTTTTTTATCGTCATTCTTTATACCATCCGGAATTTTCCAATCATAACTTACATTATGCAGATCATCCAGTACCGGCAATTTTTGTTGCCATAGTACTTTACCAATAGCCTGTAGTTGTTGAATTTGCGCATTGGGTGCATGTGTTTCTTCCTGTATAATACTATCACTACCTCCGGGCAACATTACCGGAATTTTATTTTCAATACCTAACCTTACATAGCGTTGCAAAAAAGCAGGTGAAGCAAATAAGGTTCCCATATGCGAGTCGATATGAGTAGGTTCAAAACCCATGCTTTTTGCACGGTCCAATTGCGCCCTGATTTCTTTATCTATTTCATCTGCCGATGCATGGCTTACTACTTCCTGCACACTATGCCAAAGATCGCCTGCGCTGTCAGTAAGTCCCGGCACTGCTGCTTTTCCGGCCAATGGTCCCCACCGGTATTCATTCCATTCGGAAGTGAGGGTTAAATGCAAACCAGCATCAATGGAAGGATTTTGTTTTAGGTATTGAACAAAGCCCGGAACCCATGGGCAAGGCATCATCACACTTACAGAAGTGGCTACGCCTTTTGTTAAAGCGTTTATAGCACCTTCATTCGAATCGAAGCTCATACCGGCATCGTCCACATGGAGTATTACTACTTTGGCACCTTTTGGAAAACCAAGTTTTTCCGCATAGGTACTATCATTTTTTTGTGCAAATAAGTAGTAAGAATTAGAGAAAAGCGCTAACAATAAAAGCAATCGTATAAAAGGCATTGAAAACAGATTTTATTAATAATAAAGGCAGGATCGTAAATGTAAATCTATTTTTTCAAGAGGCTTTCAAGAGAACATAATTTATATATGTGAGATAAAACTTTAGTGGCTTTTGTTTTTAAGTAAGCAGCTTGTTCATCTATGCAATATAAAGTTCTTGATTTCACAGCTACCCCTTAATGTGTACCAGCTTTATAATGTTCCTTTCGCATATCAACTTCATCATCCATATCAGGGCCTTTCATAATCTTGCGCCAGTCAATATTTTTATGATACCGCTTCATTGCCTGCTGCGGGTCGAACACCGTTTTAGACGGCATTACTAAAGTATACGGTGTGTAATCGGGCTTATCTGTAAAAAAATCCTGAAGCAGCGAAGCAGTAGCATCATACTGGTTTACATATGGCACTCCCAAAATATTGTATATAGTTTTTAAGATAGACCCAAAGTTAGCATGCGTATGCGACGTATAGCCTCTTTTTACATAAGGTCCGGCCATCATTAAAATACTTCTGTGCGCATCAATATGGTCTACCCCGCCCTGCGGATCATCTTCTGTTATAATAACCAACATATTTTTCCAGTAGGGGGTGCGGGAAAGAAAGTGTAGTATCCTGCCTACAGCCAGATCATTATCAGCCACATAAGAATGACGATATGGATAACCATCTTTCGGCCTGGGATCGGCGGTGTGATCGTTAGGTACCTGCATGGTAATTAATTGCGGCATTTTAGTTTTTCCCTTCAGCCACATCTTAGTAAAGTTCCTTTCAAATTGGTCCATCCGGAACTGGTCGGGAATGTTGGTATTAAAGCCGGCATAGTCATGACTGGTTCTGCTCCATAAGGCCTTCTGCATCGGCACCATTACCGCATGAGCCGCGCCGGTAGCTGTATCCATCCATTCTTCCCGAACATGTGCGGTTTCATTGGCTTCGCCAAAGTTGTAAAAAGAAACATGGCTGCGTTCCAATGCTTCCCATAAGCCGCCCCGCTCTGCATAATCTTCGGGGTCGATACTTCCTGTAGAACCAGGGAATCTTCTGCCCGATGCCTTAGAAAATATTTTAGCGGTTCTATCGGCGCTGGAGTTGGTTTCCACCCATTCATTCGGTATCACACCCATCATCCAGTGGTGGCCGTGAATAGAGGCATCACTATCACAGTAAAAGTTATCATCAAAAGCAAACTCGGTAGCCACTTTTAAATGATTGGGGGCAACGTTCACATGCCGTAAGCTGTCCCCCTCCGCAAATACGTTTACATCCACACCAAATCGTGCCAAGGTCAGGTCGCCTTTTCCTGTTTTTAATTGTCCCAATACTTCATCATAGCTTCTGTTTTCTTTGGTGATGTAAACAATGTATTTAATTGGCGTACTCCTGAAATGCGGCAAGGGTGGTAAAGGATTCGTTGGCGTATCTTTTATAGTTACCTGTACGAAAGTGTTATTAATAGCCGGCTTTGTATACGCCGCCAACCTTGTAGCATCAGGTATGTTTATTTTTTGAAAAGTACCTAATTGAATATCGCCAATATACGTTCCCTGTACGGGCTTCACAAAGTCTTTTCCACCATTTGGCCCGGCCCCATAGCCCCGGCAGGTAATTACATACAGTTCTTTTTCATCTTTACTTAACCGTACCCTGGCAGGTCCCCAGCCGGTGGGTATAAGTCCTTTAGTTAACTTCTTTTCTACATCTATAACGGCAATGGCATTGAAACCCAATAAGGCAACATACAAGGTTTTTTCATCCTTGCTTAATGTAATACCAAAAGGCAGTAAGCCGCGGTAACCATCAATCAAACTATCCACTTTAATAGGAATATGGCCTACTAATTTATGCTCACGGTAATCTATAATCGAAATATTATCATTGGTAGCATTGCTCACATAGGCATACCGGCTGCCGGCTGCTATTGAATTAGGGCTGGCGCCGCCTACTACTTCTGCACCTTCTACCATCTGCCCTATCTGGTGACCGGGCTTGTATTTATCAATTACTTTATTGGTAGCAAGATCAATAGTATATACACTCATAGCTTCAGGAGCTAAAGGACTGCCCACCCCTGGTATTTTTCTTCCATGCAAAGTATACCCTTCAATAGATTGTTTTGTATTATCACCATATGGATGAAAGGGCAATAAATTATTGTGTTTCGTGTCGGTAATATCGGGGAGTAGCGGGTATGCATATACGCCTACATTCGCAACGAATGCCATTTTATGATCGGGGCTTAACGCCAAGCCAAAAGGCTGCCGCCCGGTTTTTATGGAAGCTGTTATTTTCTTTGTATTCAGATCAATACGGACCAACCGAAAGTTACCCCGGTCCAATACTAACAATTCATGCCTATTTTCATTTAATACTAAGTCAGATGTAAAGCTGTCTTCAAAATTAGCCGTATCAACTTTTCCGTTTAAGGAAATAGAATCTAACCGCTGCAATTTTTCAATATCATAAATTATCACAGCACCATTATCGCCCCCGCTTAGATAAACCGTTTTAGAATCGGAAGAAAAAGCCACACCTAAAAAAGAGCCATTGGATAAAGGCGAGGGAATCGTTCCATCATAACTCGGCACCCGAATATTATCTAACGTAGCATTATTGATGATAGTAAATACGCCATTATGCAGTGTAACGGTTTTCGATCCATCAGGCGAAACCGCCATACCAAAAGGATCGTGAGTGATCTGTACAGTTTGCCCTGCAGGTGTTACAAAACGGCCGCTGGCCAATACGCTTTTCCCGTTCTTATCTATATGTGTGTATTCATCCTTGCCGGGCACAGTTAATAGTTGCACTTCTTTTTGTGCAGCAGCAAAAAGCCCAGAAAAAGAAAAATATAAAAAAAGTTGTACTGCCTTATTCATATAAAAGGAACTAATCGTTCAATTATTGTACTGTAAATTTATCACTACTTACTATTGCTTCAGCCAACCCAAAAGAAAGCGTCATGCCAGCGCCGCCCAAGCCATTCACTATGGTTACACCGGGCTCGGGGCTATGTACGAAATCTGTTTCACTAGTTTTAATTTTGGGATAGATGCCATTCCAGCTTTGCAGCAATTGCCAGCTTTTAAAATTGGCGAAGGTTTTTAAATAATCCACTATCATCTGATTGATGAATTGCCGATCAAAGGGATCATGTACTAAACCATATTCATGACTATCGCCGATGGTTAATTCACCTGCTGCATTTTGTGATACCATTACGTGAATACCCCACTTTAAATAATCCGGCATTGTTTGCTGGTAATAAGATTTAAGTTGCGGCAAGGAAGAAGCCACTTCAAATCCTTTGTAATGTATCAGCGATAAGCCGCCACACAAAGAAGGTCCTATACGCCAGTTTTCGGGCTGTGCTATCAACCGCATCATCTGCAATTTGCATTTGGTAAAATAATGAGCAGCAAAAACTTCGGGGTACAGGGTTTCAAAATCAGCACCGCTGCATATATAAATTTCATCTGCACTCCATCGTTTTTTACCTGAAATTACAGCCGGGTATTGAAGGGAGGTAACAGCCGTATTAAAATGAAA
>JAICHT010000066.1 GCA_025924755.1 Chitinophagaceae bacterium
AGAATGGAAAATCAAATCAGTCTTCAATTACAACTGAAAGCAGCCAGACTTGCAGGACTATTATTTTTAATTGCAATGGCGACAGGAATGTTTGCTGAATTTTATGTACGTTTTCCTTCAACTCTCGTAGTGAGTGGAGATGCTTTGAAAACAACAAATAATATAATTGCCGATGAACGACTTTTCCGTATAGGTATCGCTAACAATCTTGTCACGTTTGCCATTGACGTAGTACTTATTTGGGCGCTCTATTTATTGCTCAAACGTGTAAACAGGAGCCTTGCCTTGCTTGCAGTTTTTTTCAGACTAATTGAGACTACACTTGCCTGTTTTGCTATTATTAATTCTTACGTTGCAATGCAGTTTATAAATGACAGTCCTACAAAATTATTTGACTTAAATCAGATACAATTGCTCTCTCTATTACATTCAATCTACGCCTTGACTTTTGTTATTGTTGCAGTCTTTTTAGGTTTGGGCTCAACAATGTTTAATTATCTTTTTTACAAGTCAGGGTATATACCGAAAATATTAGCGGGCTGGGGAATTTTTGCTTCTTTGCTATTGCTGACTAGTCAGTTTGCAATTATTATTTTTCCTGCAGTAGAAAATAAAATCATACCTGCATGCTATGGACCTATTGCTTTGGACGAAATTGCTCTTGGTCTTTGGCTTTTGTTTAAAGGTGCTAAAATTCGTGTTGTGACATAACGAACCGCTAACAAGTGCATTTACAATAGTATGGCTGAGGGAATAAACTCATCTGCAAATCATTTATCAGCTTTAGCTTCGGCAGACATTACGCTGTTCGGCATTAGTTCTTTTCTTCAACTTCAATTTTTCAATCAGCATTTGTCCCAGGCTGACTAATCGATATTGCGATGCCATCGCAAATGCTTCAACGTTGGCTGTCTTTGATATAAACCTACTACGTGGCATATCTTCTCCTTTATCGCTACCTTTAAAAAAATGGACCCAACTGACGAAATAAAAAGGATTACCGTAGGCAGTCTTTTAAGCGAGGCATGGCATTCCTTAACCCATGTGGAAGAAGGGCTGCGCAGAACAATTGTTGCTTTAGCCGTTGCACCCGGAAAAATGCTAAACAATTATCTAGAAGGCGTCCGCAAGCCGTTTCAAAAGCCGTTTTCTTTTTTATTACTATCAACAACCTTGTTTGCGCTGATACTTAACTTCTTCCATTCATATTATTTAATCCCCGTTGCCAAAACGTTCAACGACAGGTTTTTTAATAACCAGGTATTGTTAGAAAAGTATTATTCGTGGTTTCACATTGCCTTGTTACCGATATACGGCTTGGTCTGCTTCCTGATTTTCAAAAGGCTGAAATATAACTATGCCGAATGGCTCGTGATAGTTTGCTATGTGCTTTCGTTTGACTTAATACTGCAAATACCTTTTCACTTTTTACTTACCTATCTTCATCTAAATGATACGGTACACAAAGGCATACAATTATTTATTTCGGAAGCTTATTCCATATATGCCCTTAGTGCTTTTCTAAAATATAAGCTTAACTGGTTGCGACACCTCTACACATTCATAGTAGTTGCGATTAATTTTTTGATTTTTATTTCAGCTCTTCGCGGCATAGCTTACTTGATAACTAAATAGGCTAATAACTATGTTTACAGTCTAATAAATGTGCATTATAGCCTTTTGAAATAACCGACAGCTATCAGATGTGTTTATAAAATAGCGGCTGGACGTTAAGCCATTCAACTATAAATCGCTATTTTGCTTTTGTGGTTAATGGAACCTGATGTCTTTCAGATACCACAACTTTATAAACACTTGAACGTTGGCAAAAATGCAATTTGACACATACAGATTTCAACAGCATTTATTTTTAGTTTGCTTATTGCTAGATTTGCATTGTGACAGTAATTGAAGAACATATAGATGACATAAAACTGCTTTGCTCGGCATACAACGTGAAGCAACTAAATGGCATAGCTACTACTATCAAAAGCCTGCAATGCATAAATGCAGACAATTCTTTGCACAAAAATGAATGGAATGACTACTGCCAAGAACATTGACGAATACATCGCCGGTTTCCCTCCAGGTATTCAACACGTATTGGAACAAATCAGGACGGCTGTAAAACAAGCAGCTCCTGAAGCACAGGAAGGAATTAGCTATGGTATGCCAGCCTTTAAACTGCATGGAAGCCCATTGGTATACTTCGCAGCATTTAAAAACCATATAGGGTTTTATGCTACGCCTACGGGTCATGTAAAATTTGCCAAAGAACTTTCAAAGTATAAACAAGGAAAGGGTTCTGTTCAGTTTCCGATGGATCAACCCATGCCACTAAGGCTGATTTCAGATATTGTAAAGTTCAGGGTAATGGAAAACACACAAAAGAAAACCAACAGCAAATCATAGAATCCTTAAGAATAACGACTATACATACAATTCTTTTGTACCGTTATTTCCTATTCAAAACAAATGGCCGGGTGTTTGTTACGTTCCTACATCTATAAACAACAAATATGGCGGCGCTTTTTCAACCTTTAGTTCTTCGCGGCATTCAATTAAAAAACCGGATCGTGGTTTCTCCCATGTGCCAATATTCCAGTGAAGATGGTTTTGTAAACGACTGGCATATGGTGCACTTAGGAAGCAGGGCGGTAGGCGGCGCGGCATTGATTATTACAGAAGCTACCAGCGTATCGCCGGAAGGCCGCATTACACATAAAGATTTAGGCATCTGGAAAGATGAGCATATGGAAGGATTAAAACGCATTACTCAATTTATAGAAAGTCAAAATGCAATAGCCGGAATACAACTGGCGCATGCGGGCCGAAAAGCCAGTCATCATATTCCGTGGGAAGGTGGCGCTACACTTAAAGAAAATGAAGATCCGTGGCAGACTGTAGCGCCCAGTGCTGTTCCGTTTTCCGAAGCCGAACCTGTACCCATTGCTTTAGATAATAACGGCATACAAAAAGTAATAACCGACTTTAAAGCAGCTGCACTCCGTGCATGGAAAGCCGGATTCAAAGTCATTGAAATTCATGCAGCGCATGGTTATTTATTTCATGAATTTTTCTCGCCCTTAAGTAATAAACGCACCGATGAGTATGGTGGCTCATTTGAAAACAGAATCCGGCTGCTGCTACAAGTGGTGGAAACCATCCGCCAGGTATGGCCGGAAGAGTACCCGCTTTTTGTACGTATCTCCGCTACCGATTGGGTAGAGGGCGGCTGGAGGGTGGAAGACTCTATTGCTTTGGCAAACATATTAAAAAACAAGGGAGTTGATTTAATCGATTGTTCCACCGGCGGTAATACTCCCGGTGTAAAAATCCCGATAGGCCCTCTATATCAATTATCATTTGCCACGCAGATAAAAAAAGCAACCGGCATGCGTACCGGAGCAGTAGGTATTATTACAAAACCGCAGGAAGCCGAAATGATTATTGCCAACGAAGAAGCAGATGTAGTATTGCTGGCACGGCAGTTTTTACGAGATCCTTATTTTCCTTTGCATGCAGCAAAAGAGTTAGGTGTAGATGTACCCTGGCCCAGCCAATATGAAAGGGCTAAAAAGCACTAAAGCAATAATTATTTTTAGATAGCTGTTCCAGTATATTATTCTTTTTAACAAAAGAAAGGCGCTACAACAGGCAAAAATTACTTCTCACCACAATTCAACTTCATTACAGTAATTTTAGTTTATGCCTGATGTATTGGACATTTTATGGAATGGATGGAAAAAAATAATTGCTACCACCCTGCTGGCTACAGCCGCCGCATTGCTAGTTACTTTATTAGTTCCCAGCGAATACAAATCGGTAGCAACAGCCTTGCCCGCCAATAGCGCCTCTGCCGACAAAGCCCGCATTTTCAATACCAATATCGATGCATTATATTCTGATATTGGCACCAGCGATGAACTGGATAAAGTGCTAGGTACAGCTGCGCTAGACACTGTGTATATCAGCACGGCAAAGAAATTCTACCTTGTAAACTATTATCATTTTAAGCCCTTGGCAGATGCGGTTTACCATGCAGCTTTGCGGTTAAAGAAAAACAGCAAAGTGATAAAAAACGCATATGGAGAATTGCAAGTGATGGTGTGGGATGAAGATAAGTATATGGCATCTGCACTGGCCAACAATATTATGCAGGAGCTGCAGCGCCTTCATCAATCGGTGCAGAACGAAAGCAATGAACAGATTTTAAAAAAGCTGAAAGAAGAATACTTAAAACAAGTACAGCTATATGCACAAACATCCGATTCTTCCAAAAGCCTAAAGACAATGGAAGGTGCTTTGGCTGTACAAAAAACAGCGCAACTGGAGCAATTGCAGCAATATCAAAAGCTGATGTCGCAATACCAGTTAATAGTCAATACCAATCCGCAGGCGTTATTGCTGGTAGAAAAAGCGCGGCCTTCTTTAAAGCCCGACAAACCGGATCGGCTGCAGATTGCACTGCTTACATTTTTTGCTTCCGCCTTGTTTTCCTTTTTAGTTCTTTTATTTATTGAAAGCAGAAAAGCAAATGCAGGCCGCTACACAAAATAGAAATGCAGTGTTTTTTGTTTTTGCTAGCTTGCTTGTATTAGCAGCCATTGCCGCTGCTTTTTGGCAACAGCCTTACATATTAGGTATTCCTTTCATCATATTAATTTCCTTTTTTTTAGTCACCCGGCTACATTACCTTTTTTGCCTTCTGGTAATTTCTATACCGTGGTCCATTGAATATACGTTCAATCAAAGTTTAGGAACCGATTTACCAGACGAGCCTTTGATGTTGCTTACGTCTTTTGCAGTAATAATATGGGCGGTACAACATCATAAAAACTTGCTGAAAAAACCGGCTATTCATCCAATACTCTGGATACTTTTTCTCCAGGTATTATGGGTAATTATTACGCTGGTTACTTCTACCAACCCGCTGGTTTCTTTTAAATATCTATTAGCCAAAAGCTGGTATGTATTGGCTTTTGCAGGAGCCCCACTTATATTATTCCGGAATGCCGGCTACCTGAAAAAATCTTTTTTTGGTTTATTCTATTCGATGTTTGCTGTGTTAATTGTAATATTAGTACGGCACGCATTTACCGGGTTTACTTTTAGTGGCATCAATCTATCGTTGCAACCATTTTTCAGAAATCATGTCAATTATTCGTCACTGCTGGTATGCATGGTGCCGCTATGCATTGCCGCTATGCAGTTATCGGCCTATAAAAGAATGAAGTTTTTTTTCTCTGCTATCCTACTACTATTATTGTTTGCAGTTATTACCTCATATGCCCGTGGTGCCTGGCTGGCCTTACTTACAGGCCTTAGCACTTATGGACTGTTACGCAAAAAGGCGTTGTTCATTACATTTATATTAATGATCGTATTTGCTCTTGGTACTGTTTTTTGGTTTATCAATAACGATCGCTATTTACAATATGCTCCTGATTATAAGAGCACGATTTTCCATTCTGATTTCACGCAACACCTTGTAGCTACATATCAAATGAAAGATGTGTCGAATGCAGAACGTTTTTACCGCTGGATTGCAGGCATCCGGATGATTAAGGATAGCTGGAAAACCGGTTTTGGCCCTACCACCTTTTACGACAATTACCGAAGCTACAGCTTACCCATTTTCAAAACCTGGGTCAGTAACAATCCGGAGCATTCTACGGTGCACAATTATTTTTTACTGATGATCATCGAGCAGGGAACAATAGGATTGCTATTGATGTTGCTATTGCTTGGATATATGTTTTATACTGCACAAAAAATCTATCATCGTACACAAGATGCTTTTTGGAAGATAATGATAGCCGCCATCAGTGCTATATTGGTAATGATATGCACAGTGAATTTCCTGAGCGATTTAATTGAAACCGACAAAATAGGCAGCGTATTCTATATATGCCTTGCATCGCTGGTAATAGCAGATATAAAAACCAAATCCAAATCTCTTTTAGCTATTGCTTCTTAAAGATGAACTATTAAATCTTAGTCGCTTTAGCTGGCTTTTGCTTTCCACGAAGTGAGCATTTCTTTACCACGCAAAAGCACTTTTAAACTCCTTCTTTTTATGGAGATATCAGGATGTTTTTTTTCATGTTCGTCTATACCTTGTTTGTAGGCAGATAAGATATTTTGATAAGATACCAATCCTATAATATGGTTGTTATCTTCTTTAGATACTACCGGCAATACATCTATATTTTCTTTTGCCATTAGTTCTACTGCGGTACGCAAGCTGTTATCAATAGCTACAGAAATATTTTTTCGTTTCACCAATGTGCCTATCAATGTATGAGGATTATGATGTTTGCTAAATAAACTGGAGGAGCTTAGTATGCCTTTATAGGCACCTTCATTGTTTGAAATAATAAAGTAATTGCTTTTATACTCCGGTTCGTTATTCATCCAATCCCACACTTCTTCAATCTTATTATCTTCACTCAATACTAAGCCGTTTTCTTCCATTACCTGCTCCACCGTTACCTTTTCTAAGATATCCGGCTCGTAGGAATCTGGAGTTTTTACACCCCTGCGGGCAATCTTTTCGGTCATAATGGTGTTTTCCATCAAAAAGAAAGAAACAAAATAAGAAGCAGTGCAGGAGGCCAGCAATGGCAATAAGGCGTTTGACTGCAAGGTGGTTTCCAATGCAAAAATGATAGAGGTAAGCAATGCCCTGGATGCGCCTGCAAACATAGCCGACATACCTACTAATGCCGCAAGCGGCAGTGTAACTCCGGCAGCAGGAAAAAGATGCATAATAGCACTGCCCAACAAAGCACCGGTAGCGCCACCAATAGTTAGCAACGGCGCAAGTGTACCACCCGAAGTACCGCTACCGAGGGCAACAGCCCATGAAAGAAATTTCAACAGGCATAGCGACAAAACAATTTGCATAGGCAAACTACCTGAAAGAACATCTGTAATATTGTTATATCCTACTCCTAATGTTCGAGGGGCGAAATAGCCAATAATGCCTACGCCAAGGCCTCCAATAGCAGGCCACCACATCCAATGTACCGGAAGCTTTTCAAACGCATCTTCAATAAGATACACAATTTTTGTAACGCCTACAGAAAGCAGTCCCACTATGATACCCATAATGCTGTACGCAAAAAGCGCAGTATTCGTAGGCGCTTCAATTACGTGATCGATACGAAAAACAGGACCGGTTTCAAATAGAAAATGATGCCCGGCTGCACCTGTTATGCAGGCCATTGCTACCGGAATAATAGAGCGGGGAGAAAATTCGAACAACAATAATTCAATGGCTAAGAAAATGGCTGCAATAGGGCTTCCAAAAATAGCTGCCATACCCGCTGTGGCCCCTGCGGCTAACAATATTTTGCGCTCATTATGAGTAATCTTCAATAGCTGCCCCAAGGTAGAGCCTAAAGCACCGCCGGTGGCAATGATAGGACCTTCTGCCCCAAAAGGACCACCCGTACCAATAGATATGGCGGATGATATGGGCTTTAAGTAAGTGATAGTAGGCTTTATTTTACTTTGATTGGTCAATATCTGCTCCATTGCTTCGGGAATGCCATGACCCCGAATACCTTTTGAACCATACAGCGCCATCAATCCAACTACTATGCCGCCCAGTGCCGGAACTATAATAACAACCCAGCCAAGATGATTGTCAGCCGGACTTACATAATCTACCGAAAAACTACCGCGAAAAGAAATATTGGTAACCAGGTTAATAAGGTAAACCAGCAGCTTGGCAATAAAGCTGATGCAAACCGCAATCATAATGGCCAATGCGGAAATGGTTACCAAC
Organism: Chitinophagaceae bacterium; assembly: GCA_025924755.1. Classification (GTDB taxonomy): domain Bacteria; phylum Bacteroidota; class Bacteroidia; order Chitinophagales; family Chitinophagaceae; genus Flavisolibacter. The sequence goes on from JAICHT010000066.1 coordinate 7,796, forward strand.
CGGTTTTTATTTTGCGAAGTGCGGGGGCGAATATCCTCAGCTTCCAGGGTTGGATTTAATGAAATTGAAATAGGAATACCATTCTTTAATAAATTGTTCTTCGTCATGTGCATTTTTTAGCGTAGGTTTTATCCTATCCTTCAACGAGGTGGCATGTCTCCGGATATATGATAGTGCTATTAAGATTAATAACTCAATGGGCACAAAAGTACTCATTCAAACTTATGTATCTAAAACATTTTATTCTTTTCTAAAAATGCTGCACTCCTATGTTATTGAATGTTAAGCTAATTTGCGTGAATCCTTAAGTAAAATCACGCGGATGTAAATAGGCTTTCTTAACGAAGTTATATGCGGCCTCTTACATTCAACGCATCCCGCAAGCCATTGCCTAATAAATTAAACGCCATCACCAACAGCATAATTGCAAAGCCCGGAGCCAGGGCCAGCATCGGGTTTTGCGTGATGATGAAATTGTAGTTTTCTTTAATCATAAGGCCCCAACTGGGTTGCGGTGGTTGTACGCCGATACCTAAAAAACTTAACCCTGCTTCAATAACAATAGCCGACGCAAAGTTGGAAGCGGCAATTACTAATATGGGTCCTAAAATGTTGGGGAGAATATGATATGCAATAATGCGTACATCCGAGAAGCCTAAAGCCCGTGCTGCCTCTACATATTGCAACTGGCGGGCGGCCAGTACCTGCCCGCGAACCAGACGCGCTACATTTACCCACATGGTTAAACCTACTGCTATAAAAACCTGCCAGAATCCTTTGCCCAAAAGCAGGGTTACTGCAAATACCAAAAGCAAAGTAGGTATGCTCCAGATGATATTAATGAGCCACATAATTACTTCGTCGGTTACGCCTCTGAAATAACCTGCCAATGCTCCCAGAAGAATGCCTACCGTCAGTGAAATGATTACCGTAATTAAACCTACACTTAAACTAACACGGGTACCAATAATTAACCGGCTCAACATATCGCGGCCATATTTATCAGTTCCTAAATAAAACTTTTTTATGATGATATTATGGGCCTTAAATTGTTGCTGTAAACTTTGTACCCCCGTATCAGTAAGAGGAATGTAGATCGAATTTATAAATGAACGCCTCTCAGTTTCATATACCTCTTCATCAATATATTTTTCATAAATAACCGTATCCATATGAAACGCCACGTTCCGGACCGGGATATATTCATATGCATCTTCCTGTCCGTTTAATAACCTGCTGAAAAAACTTTTTTCCGCTACGTTCCGGTCTCGTTTAAAGAGTAAAAATTTTTGTTGGAAGCCCGGCTTTCGGCCACCTGTTTCCAATATCATACGGTTGGCAAAAGGTGATGCATCCGGCGCTATCCAATAACCGAACACCGAAATAAATATTGCTATCACAATCAATATCAAACCAGCCATGGCTGCCTTATTCTTTTTTAACCGCTGCCAGGCTGCTTTTTCAAAGGATGGAGATACTTCGTTCATTAAAGAAAGTTAGTGGTTATTTTGTTCTGCGGCCTTTCCACTCGTAAGTACCTAACTGGCTTATCAAACCGATACTAACGGTATAGAGTATGTGAAAAGGTTGAAAAAAAGGAAAATATTTCATTAGCTTTTGCTGGCCAAAAAAAAGAGATACTTTATTTACAAATGGAATTTCGATACCGGTTTTTATTATCAGGTACAACAATACCATCCAGGCATATGCTTTATGATTTATGGCAGCAATCAGCAATACAAAAAACAGCACATTAAACAGATACACAAAAATCAATACGGCCAATATACGATAATCATTATAGTAAAGCGTTTTGCTGGCCCAGCGGCGGCGCTGCATAATAAAATCTTTCCATCCCGGCATAGGTTGTGTAGTTACTATAGCTTTATCACTTTTAAGATAATAAATTTTTGAAGGTTGCTCCTTCCCTATTTTATACATCAGCAACATATCATCGCCACTAGCTACTTTTTCAATTCCTTCAAACCCGTTTACTTTCAAAAAAGCCTCTTTAGTATAAGCAAGGTTAGCCCCGTTGCACATGGCATGAAAGCCCGCCGATACACTGGCAGCCGTAATACCCTGCAACACCATAAAATCCAGCGTTTGAAAAATTTGCAATAAAGAAGAATTGTTGCTGTACTTAACCGGAGCCGCGATGAACGCCGCATGTCTTTGCATATAGAAAGCCACTATCGTTTGCAGCCATTCCGTATCCATTTGGCAATCCGCATCGGTTACTACAATGAGTTCGCCTGTAGCTTTTCTCACACCCGTTTCAATGGCTTTCTTTTTTGACGAAGTTCCGATAGTTGCATCCGGTTGAATGAGCATAACCATGCCTGATAAAAAGGGCTGTACAACTGCGGCTGTTTTATCGGTTGAAAAATCGTCCACCACTATTACTTCAAAAAAGTTTTTCGGATACGTTTGACCCTCCAGTGCCTGTAATAAACTGGGCAAATTTGCTTCTTCATTACGGGCTGCTATTACTACAGATACCGGTATATTATGAGGAATTATATCAGGCTCAAAATCGGTAATGCACTGCCAATGATGCTTGTAGTAAAAAAGCAGCAGTGCATATATAAATAAAAAAACAGCAGTAAGAAATAACAAGCCCATAGTTACTAGAGGCAAATCTAAATTGCAGACCGGATACGTTGCATTTTATTTACAGAATGGATGATGCAGGGACTGGTGGCTTATTGCAGCTTAACAAATTGCTTTACAATATAGCTTCCATCAGCAGCGGCAATGCGTAAAAAATATCTGCCTGTTGATAATGCTGATATAGGAACTGTTATGCTGGTAACTCCGGGGGCTAGCATCATGGATTGCTTACCCACTATAGCGCCAGACATGCCGATGATACTCAATTCTAAAGCTTCGCTTTTATTGCTAAGTACTTCTGCATTGAGGCTGGAGGCGGTAGTATATATCTTATCCACATCTAAAGCTTTACCGCCGTTTACCAAAGTCACCACTTTCGAATAGCTGGTTTTATCAGGCTCTGTAATCAGTAACCGGTAATAGCTTTTTCCAATAAGCGGGTTCAGGTCTGTCCACGAATAATCGGCTGATTGGCTGGTGCCTTGCTTGCTTTTACGGCACAGGGTTATGAAGTTGGTATCATTGCTGCTCCGTTGCAAATCAAAATACGTATCTAGAGAGCCTTGTTCCGAATGCCATTTTATAAGTGCTTCGCCGTTTTGCAGTTGCACGTTAAAATCGCTGATCACCACTGGCGGAATCACTACAGGCGGCACTACATCAATATTAAAAATGTCTTTAGCTTTTACTCTTTCAAAAAGTAACCGGTGACCTAAATTATTTACATGGATGCCATCTCCATAATCTACCTCTGGCCGTATGTTATAATTACCATCAGTGGTTGACAGGTCATCCCAAAAATTAATAGCATATTTTCCAAAAGCCGCCTCGATAGAGTCCGCCAGGTCCCGCTGATATCGCCGCATCGTAGCGTCCTGCAGGTTTCGGGGTTGCGTAGTAGTAATAAAGCATTTAATATTGCCGGGCGCAGTAGTAACAGTTTGAAACAACGTTCTGAAATTATTCATTACTTCTGCTTTCGAATAGCCATAAGCAATGTCGTTGGAAGGAAGATTAATAATAACAATATCGGGTGAAAGGCTTAAAGCCTTGGTAACATTCCTGGCCTCATCTGTAGCAGGCCTGTTGGCGGGAGGCACAAAACCGGTAGGCATTACCTGGTATGTAACATATGCGCCCATAGCTAAATTGGTAATTGTGGTATCCACACCATCAGCAGTGTTTTTCCGAAATTCCAACTGAAGTCTCCCTACCCAGGCAGAATCGTACGTTGTAGCGCCGGTACCATAAGCAGTAGACGAACCCAGCACCACTATACTTTTTTGAGCAAGCGAAACCAGGGAGCAATATTGTATAATTAAGAAAGTAAAGACGAAAGCTTTTTTCATAACCTTGGGAGCATTATTAGCAAAATAAATAGCATAAAACCGCCTTCACCAGGTTATAGAGCGGGATTAAGGTGTCGAAAATAGCAATTATCGGCGAAAATAAAAACATTCTTGAATAAGAAAGCAGCTATTTCTTTGCTTTTCTGCCGGTGGTGTATTAAATTTACTTAGTTGCATAAACAACTATATGTCAAACAACCAATTTAAAAAAGGAGAGTTATACAGCTTTATTTCCGGTAAAGCTTCCACTGCTATTGCCCGGCGTTTACAAAAAAAGTTTAATGGCAGCAATTTCAATCTCACCATCGAGCAATGGAGCATTTTATATCATTTATGGAAGGAGGATGGTAAAAGCCAGCAGCAGTTGTGTACCGCTACTTTTCGGGACAAGCCCAGTATAACCCGCCTGATAGATAACCTGGAGAAGTTAAGTTTGGTAAAACGGGTGCCCGATGAAAAAGACCGCCGCATCAACAAAGTTTTTTTAACCAGGGAAGCCCGGATATTAGAAGAGCAAAGCATGCAAATGGCACAGGAAACCTTAAACGAAGCACTGGAAGGCGTACCTGCCGAACACGTTAATTTGTGTAAAGAAGTATTGCAAAAAGTATATGATAATTTAAGTCAAAATAGTTGACAGATGATAGTGGGTTTAGTCAAGGTTATGGCTTGATAGCTTGTAAATGATAACGGTGAAGTTTGGATATACTATCAACTGCCACCCATCATCAAATAAAAATTTCAAACTACAAACTTTTAAATATGAGCACCTCCCAAACTTTAACCGTTTTAAAAGGCGGCGAATGGCTGATTAAAGAAAGCCAAGCTGCCGAAACATTTATTCCGGAAGATTTTAACGAAGAACAAAAAATGATTGGCGATATGTGCAATCAGTTTTTGCAGGCGGAAGTAATTCCAAACCTGGATAAGATTGACAACCTGGAACCCGGCCTCATGCGGTCTCTGCTGGAAAAAGCAGGCAGTCAGGGATTACTGTCGGCTACGTTTCCGGAAGCCTATGGCGGTTTAGGAAAAGATTTTATTACCGCCAATATTATCGGTGAGCATTTGGGGGGTGGTCATTCTTTTTCCGTAGCTATTTCAGCACATACGGGCATTGGTACCTTGCCTATATTATACTTCGGTACCGACGAGCAAAAGCAGAAATATATTCCAAAACTATTAACCGGCGAATGGATAGGTGCCTATGGATTGACAGAACCTAATAGTGGTAGCGATGCGTTAGGAGCAAAGACAACAGCCAGGCTAAGTGAAGATGGAAAGTACTATCTGCTGAACGGGCAAAAATGCTGGATCACCAATGGGGGTTTCGCCGATGTATTTACCGTATTTGCAAAGATTGATGGTACTAAGTTTACCGCTTTTATAGTAGAAAAAGATTTTGAAGGATTTAGTCATGGTCCTGAAGAACATAAAATGGGTATTAAAGGTTCCTCTACCGTTCAACTGTATTTTCAGGATTGCAAAGTGCCTGCTGAAAATGTATTAGGCGAAATTGGTAAAGGACATAAAATAGCATTCAATATATTGAATATTGGCCGTTTAAAATTATGTGCAGCAGCATTAGGCGGTGCTAAAAAAGCGCTGACAAGTTCTGTAGAATATGCTATCACCCGTGAACAATTTGGTCAATCCATTTCTACTTTTGGAGCCATCAAGCACAAGCTCGCCGAAATGGTGATACGCATTTTTGCCTGCGAAAGCGCATTGTACCGTACTGCTAAATGGATTGATGAAAAAGAACAGGAGCTGCTGGAAAATGGCAAACCTTTTAATGAAGCCTTGTTGGGTGCTGCCGAAGAATATGCTATTGAATGTGCTATATTAAAAGTGGATGGAAGCGAGGTTTTAGATTTTGTTGTGGATGAAGGTGTGCAGATACATGGCGGTAATGGCTTTAGTGCCGAATATAATATTTCCCGTGCCTATCGTGATAGTCGTATTAACCGCATTTTTGAAGGCACCAATGAAATTAATCGGCTGCTTACGGTAGATATGAC
>JAICHT010000067.1 GCA_025924755.1 Chitinophagaceae bacterium
AACAGTAGGTTGCCGGTGAGTAAGCCCCGATAGCCCACTTCATAAGAGTTCATGGTCTCTGGCTTTACCGTTTGAAAATGTGCGGGTATTAATAAAGTTGGATTAGGAGTACCGGCGCTTATAGAATTGCGGTAAGCCACGATACTTTCTGCCGTATATGCCGGGTTGGTATCAAATTTAAAAAAGGTATTAAACTGCGGCAGGCCACCAATAAGGCGGTTGGCGCCACCGGTTAACAGGTTGATATACTGGTCCTGGTTATCCGGGAACCGGTAAGCTGTTTGAAACGACAACCGTATATTATTGTTGGGCGCGACCCGTATTAAAGCGGTAGCCCGGGGTGTAACCCTTCCTTTAAAGTTTTCATTTTTATCATAACGCAATGAACCTGTAAGTTTCAATCCATCATTCAACAGGCTCTTTTGCAATTGCGCATATGCCCCTAACTCTCCTACATTAATAGGCCCGGTAGTATCGGCAAAAATAGTTCCGTGAGAATTTAAATGATAAATGCGGTAGCTGGCTCCTACCAATACATCCACTACTTTAATATAATCCGAAAAGTTATATTGGCCTTCTACCTGGTATAAATTGGTTCTGTCATCAAACTTAGCGCCTCCGGCATTTATAGAAGTGTGGATAGCATTATTAAACGCAGTTTTAAATTCCTGGGAGCCTGGCAAGAACCGGCCCTGATCGGCTGCTGCCCGTGCAATGCCATGTGCCACCGCATCTGAAGCACCTTGCAGTCGTGCGCCGGAATAATAGCCGGTATATTGTGCAAACCAGTTTTGATCACTCTTCCAGGCACGGTTTACAAACAAAGCTGCTGTAGTAGCAGTATAGGAATCGCCGGAATTTTCCTGCGTGGTATATCCTCTTACAAACCATGCTTTTCCTTTTACTTCGGCTTTATATTGACCCATTTTTAGATTCTTCAATGCATAACGGTCAGCGCCGGTGTATACAGATGTACCGGTGCCCCAGTAGCCGGTCAAAGAAGCTTCCACATTGTCTCGTATCTTATAATACAATCCTCCGTTCAGCTTTAGATTAAAAGCGCCATAATCTACCAGGTCTTTTTCGTCATACCCGGTACGGCTCACAAACTGACCTCCATAAATATTGTTTTGCAAACCCACGTAAAAAGGTTGGGTAAGTGGGTTGGTTGATAAAAAACTACCGAGGCCGGCATTAATTTGCTGCTGGTTGGGCGTACAATTACAGGCGGCACTTACCTGTTGTATCACAAGGGGCAATGCTGCCTGCGAAGCTTGGAACACAACCGCCTGCGCAAAGCTATTCATACTGGTGCTGGCTTCATCGCCAAATACATTTACGCCATCATAATTGGGATCGGTTTGCCGGTTGCCGGGAGTGACTTTGCTAAACACATTGGTACGCAAAATGTTCCGGGTATCATTGGCCTGCCAGTCTTGTGCTTTAATAAACTGGCCGGAAACTTTAAAAGCAAACTTATTACTAAAGGTTTTGCCCCAGCGCATCGCCCAGTCATAATATGGAGCGGCGCTATGCAGCGGGTCGCTTATATGGTTCACACCTTGTTTTACCTGGAAACTTAAACCCTGGTATTTAAAAGGACTTTTACTGTTTATCAGCAAAGTGCCATTCATACCACCGGAACCGTACAAAGCTGAAGAAGCACCTTGCAATAATTCCATATTGTCCACGTCCAGTTCTGTAGGCCCAATAATACTGCCTACCGCAAAATTTAAACCCGGCGCCTGGTTATCCATACCATCAACCAATTGATTAAAGCGAAGGTTGCCGCTGCCATTAAAACCACGGGTGCTTATTGTTTTAAAAGTAAGGCTGGATATAGTAAGGTCTACTCCTTTTAAATTTCGTACCGATTCATAAAAATCAGGTACAGCCGCGTTTGCAATATTGGCAGCGCTGATTCTTTCAATAGAAACCGGCGATTCTAAAATTCGCTGGGGCGTGCGGGTAGCAGATACCACTACCTCCTGTCCTAATGACGAACTGGGATTGAAATTTACCTGGATGCTTGCTGAAGCATTATTAACCGTGAGCTCCTGAGATTGATAACCCACCGAACTAAAAACAAGCGTAGCAGGAAGTGTAGAAACGTTTAATTTAAAATTACCGTTGGCATCTGTAAAAGTGCCCTGCGAGGTGCCTTTAACGGTTATAGAAACCGCGGGAACTCCCTCCTGGTTGGTCAGGTTTTTTACAGTACCGGAAAGCGTAATGGATTGAGAATATACATGAAAAGACAACAGAAGTGCTGCAAGTAAAGCAGGTAAAAAGCAAGCGCTTTTCCTCATAGTTGATTGTTTAGTTTTGGAAATAGAATTGGCATTTTGATGATAATAAAGCAATGCTTTTAAATAAAATAGGTTGTGCATTCCATGAACGGATTCTATAAAGCTGCTTATTCTAAAATTGATTTATACACATTGCCTGTTGGATAAGAATTTTATATCGTAGCTATTATAATATATCGTTCAATAAAAAACAGTTACCTAAATTATTCTATATGTAAATTAATCATAACAATTTTCATCTCGAAATTAAATGACGTTTTTTTTATGGAGCATATATTTTAATTTGCCGGTTCGCTATTTATCAATCATAACATTTATATTCGAAGCATGCCATTTCAATTTCAAGCTCAAACCAATTTTTACAAGGGTAAAGTAAGAGATGTATATACCATTGCCGGTAAATTGTTAGCAATGATTGCTTCAGACCGCATCTCTGCATTTGATGTAATACTTCCAAAGCCCATTCCGTATAAAGGCCAGGTACTAAACCAATTAGCGGCTTATATGCTTCAAAGCACCCGGGATATCTGTAACAACTGGTTAATAGCAGTACCAACGCCTAATAGTTCGGTGGGTTATCAATGCGAACCCTTTAAGGTAGAAGTGGTAGTTAGGGGCAACCTGTGCGGCCATGCGTGGCGTACCTATCAAAGCGGGCAGCGGGTATTATGCGGCGCAGTAATGCCCGGCAATTTAAAAGAGAATGATTTATTTCCTTCACCAATCATTACGCCATCTACCAAAGCCAGCGAAGGGCACGACGAAGACATATCCGTAACTGAAATTATCCGGCAACATTTAGCTACAGAAAATGAATGGCAACAGATTGAAAGCTATGCGTTGCAATTGTTTAAAAGAGGAAATGAAATGGCGGCGAAGCAAGGACTTATATTAGCCGATACCAAATATGAGTTTGGTAAAAAAGACGGCGCTATTATGCTGATGGACGAAATACATACACCTGATTCATCGAGGTATTTTTATGCTGATGGTTTTGATGAACGCCAGCAAAGAGGCGAACGGCAGCGGCAGCTTAGCAAAGAGTTTGTGCGGGAATGGCTGATTGAAAATAATTTTATGGGTAAAGAAGGGCAAATTGTTCCGGAGATGCCTGAAGATTGGGTGCAAACCATATCCAAACGCTATATTGAATTGTTCGAAAAGGTAACCGGCAAAGGCTTTCAACCAGAAACCTTAAGTGACGAAGAAACATTCAGCCGTATTCAAAGCTGCTTACAAAAACTAAAAACTGAGAACCCAACTTAAAATAATACTACTGTTTTATCCCGGATCATTTCAATAGTAGCCGTGATATCAAATATGTCTTTAATGATATGCGGAGTTACTTCTTTTGGGTGATCCAAATCATACCGGACAGCTCCGTCTTTCATAAATAAAATACGATCGGCAAAATGCAAAGCCAGGTTGATATCATGCAGGATAGCAATGACCGTAACGTTCTTTTTACAAAGGTCTTTGGCTGTATGTAATAATTGATATTGGTATTTTACATCCAGGTGGGAAACCGGCTCATCTAAAAACAATACTTTTTGCAGGTTGCTGTTAGTTTCACCTATTTGTGCAAGCACACGGCTCATCTGAGTTTTTTGCGCTTCACCACCGGACAAGGTGGTATACTCTCTTTCTGCCAGATTATTTATTCGCATAGTATGCATTGCCTCATCACATAGTTGCCTGTCTTTTTCTGTTGCTACACTTTTATAATAAGGATATCTTCCCATTAAAACCACATCGCGTACCGTTATCGGAAAGGTAATATCATAGTGCTGCGATAACACGGCACGTTTGGTAGCAAGTTCCAGTTGCGAATATTGGTGAATGTCCTTTTGTTGCAAATACACATGGCCGGTGAAAGGCTTTAAATATCCGGACATCAGCTTTAACAACGTAGATTTACCGGCACCATTTGCACCCATTATTACATGAAAATGATTAGGCGTAAAAGATGCTGTTGTTTCCTTTACCAGCACTTTTTTACCTACTGTAAAACTTACTCCTTCTACCCTAACCATAAAAGCCTCCTCCCTGGTTATTTTTAATACGAGATAATAACCACAAAAAGACCGGTGCTCCAATAAAAGCGGTCACGATACCGATCGGCATTTCGGCCGGAGCAATAATCACCCGGCAAACCATATCGGTAACAATGAGCACAATGGCACCCAGCAACGCAGAGCCAATAATTAAATAACGGTTATCCGAACCTTTCAATAACCGCAATAGGTGCGGAACAATTAATCCGACAAAAGCAATAATTCCTACTAATGATGTGGCAATGGAAACCAATAACGTGTTCACCAATATTACTTTTATTTTTAAGCGTTCGGTATTCACTCCCAGATAGCTGGCTTCTGCATCGCCCAACTGCAACGCATTTAAAGGTTTGGCAAAAGATAAGGATAGGATAAATCCAACAACTGTTGAAACGCTGGTGATAAGCACCGCTTCCCAGCTAGCACCTGCAAGGCTTCCCAGGTTCCAGAAGGTTATAGAACGTGCCTGCGGATCGCGGGCAATATATGCCAGAAAGCCGGTAGCGCCGTTAGCAATAGCATTGATAGCAATACCGGCCAGTATCATAACGGATATGTTTATGCGCTGTAAAGAAGCTGAAAATTGATATACCAGCATCGTGGCTGCCAGGCCTCCGGCAAAGGCGCAAACAGGCATCATCAAATCTCCCAAAAAAGAAAGATGACTGAAGAAAACATCTTTACCTAATACTATTATCAAAGCAGCCCCCAATGCAGACCCGGCTGATGTTCCAATTAAACCTGGTTCTACAATAGGGTTGCGAAAAAGTGCTTGCATTAAGGTTCCGGAAACGGACAATGCTGCGCCTACCAGCACGCATAAGAAAGTGCGGGGCAGCCGTATTTGCAAAAACAAACCTTCGTGTACGGAGTTTACAGCAGCCGAAGTAGAAAGACCCAAACTATGCTTCACGATATCAAAAATTTCAGCAACTGATAAATTTACAGCGCCGGTACAGGCCGACAAGAAAATGCATACAATTAATACAATTAATAGAACACTATATATTACCGGGTATGAACTATTTTTTAACAAGTATAAAATTTTTGATTTCGGCTTTGCAATATCTCTTCACCGATCCTTCTGTCGAACTCTTGTGCTGCATCTTTCCCCGCATCATCTGTTGAAGATTTATTGGTGTATAAGTTTAGCGATCCTAATAATATTTTCACCAGAGCGTGGCCCAAAATAAACAAGGTCGTGCTCTTCTACCCGGAAAATCTTTTTGTTTTTAGCAGCAGGCGTTAACGCAATACCGGGCAGTTGAATAAACTTTTCAATACTGCCCATTCTGTCAAAACCGTAATCCGTAGCCAGTATTACATCGGGTTGTTCCCGTACAATTACCTCAGGACTTAAATTCCTAAACGCGGTAGTATCGGCCGCATTTACGCCACCTGCCAGTTGTATCATTTCGTTTACCGATCCTCTTGTACCCATTACAAAATATTGATTCATCTGCCTGCCAAAATGGATAATCAGTACTTTAGGCTTTTTAGTATACTTCTTCACAATCGAATCTGCAGTTCTCAAATCAGCATCCAGCTTGGCATTCAGCCGTATGGCAGCCGTATCTTCTCCATAATCTTTAGCTACCATTTGCAATACTATTTTGGCACTGTCCAGTGTATTGCCTGCCGGGTACACTTTAATAGGAACGCCTACTTTTTGCAACTGCTGCATTACTGCCGGCGGCGCTACATCGCCCTGGTGTACTACCAGTGTAGGGTCAAGTGATATAATTCCTTCTGCGTTCAGCAGACGGTGATAACCTACCTTGGTAATATTTTCCGTTTCCGGTGGATAGGTACTGCTTAAATCTACTCCTGCTATTTTATTACCCTGGTGTAATGCAAACAAAAACTCGGTGAGTTGTTTGGATACACTTACAATACGGTCCTTTCCGGAAGGGTTTTTCTGCTTGTTATCAGATGGTCCGCAGGATGCTAAAAACAATATGCATATGAAGGAACCCGATATAAATTTTTTCATTGCAATCAATTAAAATTTCATCTTATTAAATGAACTGTTTAAAACCGGTATGCCAAATGTGCTCCCCCATAAACAGTAGCATGGTAGCTGCCAGGCAAAAAATGCGGATCTTCTCCCGGTGCCAGCGATGGCGACAAAAACAAAAAGCTATAGTATGTTTTATTCAGCAGGTTATCGGCACCGGCAAAAGCATCTACAGAAAAGTGCTTACCTAATGCATGCCTGTAACCAATTTTTCCACCTAATAACTGGTAAGATTTTGCATAGTGAATGTTATCAAATGTGTACGGCACTTTATCTACAAACTGGTAAGTGGCATAGGCATATAACCCTGGCTTTGTTTCCAAATCAATACCTGCATTGAAGCGGTTAGGTGCTACACCAGCCACCTTATTATTATCATACTTACTAAAATTTTTATACTTGAAATCAGAATATGTATAGGTAACAAAGGGCCGCAACAAGGTAACAGCACTCGTAGTATTGCGGATAACTGCATAGTTAATTGATAACTCCCCTCCTATATTTTGTTGCTTTCCTGCATTTACATACATTGTATATTGAGGCATATTGCCGGTAGCCGCAATAGTAGTTGCAATCAGCTTATTGGTCACATTCAAATAAAAAAGAGCCAACTGGTACGATAACTTTTTATTCAGCATACTTCCTTTTGTACCTACTTCATATTGCACGCCGCTTTCCGACTTTAAATTATAATTGGTTTGCCCGGTAGCAGTAATAATCACATTGCTGGTGGCTGGCGGCGTATACCCGGCGCTTACATCCGCATATAAAGAAACGTTGTTATTCAGGGTTTTTAAAACGGCAATCCGCGGTGTAAAAACCGGCTTGAACCTTTTATATCCCGATTGGTCTGCATGCGTAGGATTGGCACTATTGGCAAGCAGATCCTGAATGCTATATTCCAAAAAGTTTAGGCTTCCTCCAGCAGTAACTATAAACTGGTTGGGAAAGGAAACTTTCCATTCGGTAAATAAATTGTACGCAGATGAATTATTTTGCAGATCACCTCTTATACCGCCTAATGTATCGTTGGTAAGATTGTAGCTTTTGTTAAATGCATTGGTTTTTTCAAACTGTGCTCCCAAAATACCATGAACATTGGCATTTGCAATACCACCTTCGTATACAAAACCGGTACGTCCGCCAAAAGTATGTACCTGGTTGCTGCTGAGGCCGTGTGCAAAGGGCTGGTTTAAATTATAACCAGTACTGAAAACCGTGGTTTGGTTTGAAAAATGTTTGCTAATGGAAAAATTATCGGTAACGCCCATACGAAAACTTTCAACAGCCACATTGGAGTTATTCACCAGGTAAGCCGGATCGCTGTATTTTTTACGACCATATAATTTAGTGCTGTCTATTTCACCAGCTAGTTCCTCGTAGGAATGATTGTAAGAAAAATAAGTGGAGATGGTTTGCTTATCGCCCACAAAAAAATCGCCGTTGAAAGAAGCAAAATCTTTCCTGGAAGCGCTGTGTTCTCTAAAACCGTCATATGCCTGGTGGCCATAGTTAAATACGATAGAAGCATTGCTGCTGGCGGCTTCTACCCTTGTATTGTTTCGCCATAGTCCATAGCTGCCAATTACATTTTCCTGTACCAGGCGAGTTTGATTGGGTTCGGGCTTTAAGGTATATAAGTTTACTACGCCGGCAATACCCGAACCATATAAGCTGGATTCAGGACCTTTAAATACTTCTACCTTTCCTAAAGTTGAAAAATCAATATCGTCCATAATGGTAGTGCCGGTAGCATCTGTTATGGGGATATTGTTTAAATATACCTGGTAACCCTGTCCGTTAAAATTGGTATTATTTCCATAGCCGCGAATAATGATACGCTGCCCACCAGACAGGCTCCGTGATTGCATAGCTACGCCTGGTATTAGGTTCAGCGAATTTTCTAAAAAAAGATTGTTGGTCCGTAATAAATCCTTCCGGGTTAGTACCCCTACCGATTGCGCCTGCGTTAATTGGTTATCATTCTTATTAACTGACCAACCCGTTACCTGTACTTCATTTAAGGAATAGTTGGACGGCTCTAACAAAATCAATATAGTGCCTGATTTTGTTTTAACAGGAATATCTTTTTCCGAATAGCCTACACTTGAAATGTGGATGGTTTGAATATGGGTAGTATCTAAAATAAATACGCCATCGTCATTTGCAATAATAATTCGATGATCTGGAGTGGTGATGGATGCGCCGGGTATGGGTTGAGCCGTTTGTGCATCTTTTATTATTCCTTTTATACTTTGTGCATGCAGCTGAAATACGCCAGTAATGGATATGGCGAAGAATAAGATTTTCTTCACATCAATAAATTTTAAAAAAACAGACAATAAGCTTTTAAAATAAAGACAGGCTACTTAGCTTATTTGCGGAGGCGGCGTTAAAACGGTATGAATGTAAGAAGGCAGCGTAAATTTATAGAAGCTATAACCAGTGATATGAACCTGTGTAGGACGAATATCCGTTAAGGCCAATGGCAACTCATAAACGCTGGAAATTAACTTATAAATAGAAGCCGTTTTTGATGAGACGGGGTCGTTGGTTTGTTTGTGAAGTTTCTCAAAATTATCAAGCAGCGCTGTTTCCTTTTCATCGCTAAGGCAGCGGATAACAAGATGTCCTCCCACTATCTTTTTTTCAATTACATCATACATCTGGCCGTTCCATTCAAATTCGGCTCCTCCTTCCCATTGAAATTTTGAAAGTGCCGATTGGCGATCAAGTGCTATATCAAATACTGTTACATCTTTATGGGTATGCTGAAGCAAATACGTTTTCATCTCGGCTTTAACCTGCTGCAAATGAAATTGAAAAATAAAGTAGTAACCGAAAATGGTTAGCAGCAAGGTGCAAAAAAATAATATTGCAATTGGTTTCTTCAAAGTTTGTGTAACAGCGCTGCTAAGTTAGGGGAAACAATCAGGAGAAGACTGCTATCAATCTCCTTCTTTTTTATTTTCCATTGCTGCCAGGCGGGGGCGCAGGCGGTCTTTAGATTTGTTGAAAACGTTTCGTCCTTTTTCAATTCCTTTTTTCAATTGCTGTTGTTGTTCAGGCGGTAAATGAATAAAATTTTGACATTCATTACTGCAACAACCTTCATACTTTTTAGCGCAGGCTTCACATTGTATAAAAAGCAAATGGCACCCATCATTTGCGCAGTTAGTATGGCTGTCGGCAGGTTGGCCGCATTGGTGGCACCTGGCAATTATTTCATCTGTAATCCGTTCGCCCAGGCGGTTATCAAATACAAAATTTTTTCCCTTAAACTTACTTTCCAACCCTTTTTCCTTTACCTGGTTGGCATAATTAATAATACCACCTTCGAGGTGAAATACATTTTTAAAACCCTGGTGCAGCATATAGGCGCTGGCTTTTTCGCAGCGAATGCCCCCGGTGCAATACATAATGATAGGCTGCTCTTTAGCTTCTTTCAGCATATCCACCGCCATGGGTAGCTGTTCTCTAAACGTATCAGATGGAATTTCCAGTGCGCCTTCAAAATGGCCTACTTCATATTCATAATGATTACGCATATCTACCACTATGGTATCCGGATTTTGCGTTAGCATATTAAAATCCTCCGCGTTAATATAGCTTCCTTTGCGGGTCATACTAAAATCCGGATCGTCTATGCCATCCGCCACAATTTTATCCCGAACTTTTATTTTTAAAACCCAGAACGATTTACCATCATCATCCACGGCATAATTCAGGCGGATACCGTTCAGTGGCTCAATAGAATATAAGAAGGTTTTCAGGGTTTCAAAATTGCTTTTAGGAGCACTTATTTGTGCATTAATGCCCTCCGCGGCAATATATATCCGGCCAAAAACTTTTAATGCATTTAGGTTTTGATACAAAAAGTCGCGGAATGCTTTAGGATCGTCTATCGGAAAATAGTGATAAAATGAAATAGTGGCGCGTGGCTCCGCCTCCTGCAGCAAGCGCTGCTTCAGCTCTTTTTGAGAAATACGATTGTGTAATGCTGCCATAAAGAAATTTTAAGGACACTTGCCTGGTGAACAAAATTTCGAGGCGCAAATATACAAACCGAAGCAGCGAAGAAAAAGGTAATTTTTATAGACCTCCGCGGGACAAAATAATAATCAGCAATACTATAGCGGCTATTAAAGCAGCCAGCGGGCTAATAGCAAGTAATACTAAAAACAAAACGCCTATTAATATATAAATGAGGGTGCGGTTAGAAACACCATTGGCTCTTTTAGCAAACGGGTGAGTTGCTTTGTATTTAAGCATGGTCCAGGCTAGTTGCCGTTTCATTTTACCCATACTTCTACTACCTTTTTTAGCGGCAAAAGCGGATAAGATCAACATACTTAAAATAGAAGGAGCTATATCTGCGCCTATAGCCGCATGAGGGTTAGCTTTTGCAATGGGTTGAATGGTAGTAGCGCTGAATGCCATAATTAAAATTTCCAGTTTATTAAAGATAGGCCGAAGTTATTAAATACTTTATATTCTGAATAATAAGAAACAGAAATTTTTACCCATTAAAATATTACTGTAACGTACTACTTATTTTCTGCAATACCTATGATAAAATTATTCAAACATAATATGAACACCGGCTGCTATGCCAAATGCTTTCGGATATGACTTGACAGGGCTATCTTTATTAATTGCAGTTAACGCCATACGCGTAGAGGGCGCTACACTTATACCGATTCTTTTACTAAGCTGGTATTCAGCGCCTACACTTATAATTCCATTATAGTAAGCTGGTTTTAGGCCATTAATATCAGTATATGCATCTTTGCTATTATCAGCATTACCGGATAAGGCAGTTTCTACCCTACCATTTACCAGCATGTTTGCAGATATACCAATAGCAGGGCTGAACTTTATTTTACCTTTTACAATATGGTAGCTAACCTCCAGCGGAACATCTATATATTGTAACGTATTTTTTGAAGCGAGTGCGGTAGTACTATCTCCTTCAGCCGGCATATTGCCTTGCTTTGGCGGTATATAAAAAAATCCGGATGAACAGTTGTAGCGATATTGAACTTTCCCGGTATTATCGTGCTGGGCAAATATAATTTTAGGGGCAATATCAATCGTGGAACTCATAAACCCAAGGCCCGATTGCAAGCTCCAGTTTTTATTTACATCATAATTGAGCATAAGAGTAGCGCTTATAGAAGACGCATATTGCTCACGCCTTTTAAAGTCATCTCTATCAAATCCGCGTGGACCCGGTTGATCATCTGCCAGGTGATTGGAGGCTACTTCCGGTAACAGGAAAGCCGTTAGTGAAAGATGCCTGGAAGCACTTCTGATTTTTGCTGGTTTATTAGAAATATCAATTGAAAATCTTTCATTTTTACTGGCTAAGGTTTGCAAAAAACTTATTGTATCTCTTGGTGCAATTAATAAAAGGGAAAGCGGTTCATTTGTGCGGGTTATTGCATTTGAAACTGAATTTCCAGGCGTGAATTCTGCCTGATATGGTATCTTATTTTTTTTAGTGCCGGTTGCTAATAGTTGATTATTCTCATCAGAGCCTGCATTTATATCGCTGGTTCTTTTAAAATTTTTTGTACTGATGGCAGAACTGGAATTGTTTAACTTTTGAGAACCAGGCTGCTCCTGTTTTTGTTTAATCGATACAGAAGTTACATCTCTATCAGAAGGCGTTGTATTGTGAACCGGCTTGGTAATATGATTTCCAGGAATTGCCACATTATTGGCAGGCCCTATAAAAGTTTCGGTCTGATTTGAACCATATTCATTTTTGATTTTATTATTACCATTCATAACCGGATTGTTTGCTACAGCCCCATGCTCTTTCCCGCTATTTACCTGTGTTGGGTTGCTACTTCTTTTTATTTTTTGTTCTTCTCCTGTTTTCACAATTGGTTCAACAGGCTTGTCATTAATTTTTGTCTCCAATGCATAAACACCCGCTATAAAAGCAAATATCAACAAGGCAATTGCTACCTTTTTCAGGTTGGCATATTTGCGGGTAATGGACAGTACATTTTTCTTGTCAAGGTTTTTGTCCAGTTCATCCCATATTGCGGGTGATGGCATCTCCTCATGGCCATCAATCCCTTGTTTAAATAAATCATCTATATGGTGTAAATCTCTCTTCATAAGCTATTTATGTTTTTAGCAATTTCGAGGCTGTTGTGCACTTTCTTTTGTAAAATAGCCCGTGCATCGGAAAGGTTAGATTTGGAGGTTCCTTCAGAAATGCCCATCAATTTAGCAATTTCACGGTGCTTCAATCCTTCAAACACATACAGGTTAAACACCAGCCGATAGGAAGGCGGCAATTGCTGTACCATATTCAATAATTCTTTTGATCCCATTTGCGCCAGGATATCTTCATTGCCCATTTGCATTACGGCAGTATTATCAATATCCATCACGGCGTGCATATAAGACGTGCTTCTATATTTTTGCAGTGCACAGTTTACCATGATCTTTCGGACCCAACCTTCAAACGAACCAGCAAACTTAAATTGATGTATATATTCAAACGCTTTTAAAAATCCTTCCTGCAGGGTTTCTTCAGCTTCTTCGCGATTATGGCAATACCGCAGGCATACTACAAACATTTTTGGTGCTAATAGCTGGTACAACCGGCTTTGAGATTGCCGGTCTTCCTTTATGCAACCTTTTATCAGGTAATCAAGTGGTTCTGCCAAGTTGTTCCGGTTTTATGGTCATAGATACTGATGCCGATAATAGGGTTGGGTTGTTTATGCAGTTTATTTTCTAACGAAATACAAGTACATCCAGTGTTTGTTAGTAAAATTCCAAATTGTTTAAATGGCTTCCAGTTATTTATGGCTATACGTCTGTACCCGAACTTTAAAGAACCCCTGTAGAAACAGGGGTTAAAACCAAAACTAACATACTATCAAACATTATAAAGGGAAAGTGGAAACAGCCCCTTGTACTTGGAAACTATTGCACATGAAAAAAGTTTTATCAAAATATATTTCAGCCGCGCTTATCATATTATTAATACGAGTATCATATGCTTATGGATGCCGCATGGATCACTTTTATTATCAACCTCATGAAATGAGGTAGATAGCAGTGCGATAAAAAAGGTTGGGTTGATACGAAATTAAATTGAATTTAAACTACCGCTGTTTTAATGAGTTACGTTAACAATTCATTATTTCTATCTATATACTTAACAATAAGCTGCTCCGTTTTTGATGTGGTATGCTGCAATTAAATATTTAAACAAATTTATTTTCAACCCAACCATTAAAATTATTGGCACATCTTAAACTTAATTAGCATTAGCTGAAACACTTTAATAAACAGGT
>JAICHT010000068.1 GCA_025924755.1 Chitinophagaceae bacterium
TAGTGTATGATGCCATTCCGGTGTCTTTACAACTTACGTATCCAATAGGTGGTGAAGGCCTGGCACCGGGAGAAAATACAAAGATTTCCTGGGATGCTTATGGCGATTCTTCTAATACATTTACCTTGCAATACTCCCTCGATAACGGTAGCAATTGGGTAGATATTAATACCAATATAAGCGCTTCCAGCCGTTTTTTATCCTGGCAGGTGCCTAACAGTGTTACAGATAAAGCACTGGTGCGGATTGTAGAAAACAGCACTTCGTTAAGCAGTACTAGTAATCCTTTTACCATAGTAGGTATTCCTGCACTTTCATTATCTTCTACGCAATGTGAAGGGTATATCAACCTTTCCTGGAGCGCTGTGGCAAATGCCACCGACTATGAAGTATTGCTGCTGCGCGGCGGCGAAATGGTATACGCCGGTACTACTACCAATACCTCTTACACCTTTAACAGCCTGGCAAAAGACAGTACCTATTGGATAAGTGTGCGGGCACGGGCAAACGGGAAACCAGGCCGGCGGGCTATAGCGGTTTCAAGGCAGCCAAATGATGGCAACTGCGCAGGAAATATATCGGATAATGATCTAAAGTTAAACGCCATTCTTTCACCGCTTTCCGGCAGAAAATTTACGTCTACAGAATTAAGTGCCACAGCACCGGTAACTGTACAGGTAAAAAATTTGGATAATAACCCGGTAAATAATTTCACGGTAAAGTATTCCTTTAACAATGGCCCGTGGGTTGCAGAAAATGTAAATCATACCATAGCCGCCGGCGATGTATATGCTTATACCTTTCATGCAACGGTAGATGCTTCAGCCGTAGGCGAATATCCTTTAGTAGCCGTAGTAAACAATACTATAACTGATACTATTACGGCAAATGATACATTGGTTTCAGTTATCAAACAACTCGATAATCCACCCTTAAACCTTGCTACGCCTTTTTTGGATGATCTGGAAAACGCCGCTGCGGCAACCTATCAAAAAGATACAATAGGATTGGATGGCTTAAGCCGGTATGACTTTGAAACTACTTCCGCGTATGGCCGCTTGCGTACGTTTATCAATGCCCGGTATGCACACTCCGGCTCCAAAGCATTTACACTCGATGAAGACCGCATTGATACTACTATAGCTACAAATAATTACCTGACCGGCACTTTCAATTTATCCAGTTACAAAGCGGGTTTAAATAATATCAGGCTGGATTTTCAATACAGCAACCGGGTTACTGTTGCCAATCCAAATAATAAAGTTTGGATAAGAGGAAATGACCAACTGCCCTGGATTGAAGTATATGATTTTAATACACATCCCAGCCCGGATAGTACTATCTATAAACTTTCTTCCAGTATAGAAATTGCGGATTCTTTAGTTAATAAGGGGCAGGATTTTTCATCCAGCTTCCAGGTAAAGTGGGGGCAATATGCGGTGAGGCCGGCTGCTGATAATACGGTTCCTTTTTCTATGGATGATATTCATATTTACGAAGCCTTTCATGATATGCAAATGCTGCGCATTGATACGCCTGTTAATTTAAGTTGCGGACTGAGCGCTGCTTTCCCGCTTAAAGTAGCTATACGGAACAGTGATAACAATACGCTGAACAATGTGCCCATCCGGTATTCGGTAAATGGTGCTGCCTGGGTTTCAGAAACCATTGCGTCTATAGCACCGCATACTACTTTGCCATATAGTTTTTCTAAAATGCCTGATTTATCTGCACCTGGCATTTATACCATTCGTGCCATAGTAGATGACCCTACTGATAATTACCGGCCTAATGATACGGTGTCTGTCACTTTTCACAATGCACCGCTTGTTGCTGCTTTCCCGTACCTGCAAAATTTTGAAGCCGGTGATGGAGGCTGGTATACAGAAGGCAGCAATACATCATGGGAATATGGAACACCTGCTTCTACTAAAATTAACCGTGCTGCCAGCGGCACCAAAGCATGGAAAACGCGGCTGGCCGGAAATTATAACGACCAGGAACTTTCTTACCTCTACTCACCTTGTTTTACTATTGGCGGTATGAGCCAGCCTACATTAAGCTTTAGCCTGGCGTTGGATTTAGAAGATTGTGGCTCTGCCCTTTGCGACGCAGCCTGGGTGGAATATAGTATGGATAATAAAACCTGGCGACGCTTAACCGACTCGCTCAATACAGCTACCAACTGGTACAATGCCGGTAAAAAAACACTTTGGAGTATTGAGAATTATACCCGTTGGCATGTGGCTACCGCTGCCTTACCACAACAAGCCAATACGATACGTTTCCGGTTTGTATTAAAGTCGGATGAAGCCGTAAATAAAGAAGGTATTGCTATTGATGATATTCATGTATATGATAATACCAATGGCATTTATGACGGCACTTCGCCGATAGCTGCGGTATCGCAAACAGTGAATGCAGACAGTAACTGGGTCCACTTTACAAGCAGCGGCAAACTGGTAGCTTCTGTTAAGGCTAATAATCAAAATTTAGGAACTACACAGGTACAGGTTTACGCCGACACTTCGAAAGGAAGGTTCAGCAATAACCAATATTATCTTTCCCGGCATATTACTATCAAACCGGCTAACCGCCTTACACAAGATTCAGTATGGGTACGTTTTTATTTTTTAGATAAGGAAGCCGAGACTTTGATAAATGCACAAGGCTGTGATTCCTGCGGTAAACCTTCCAGTGCATACCAGTTGGGCGTATCTAAATATACGGATGCAGATACGGCAGTAGAAAATGGAACTATAGCTGATAACAAAAACGGATTGTGGTCATTTTTAACCCCAGACCAGGTAACAAAAGTTCCGTTTGATAAAGGCTATTACGCCGAGTTCAAGGTAAAAAACTTTTCAGAGTTCTGGTTAAGTAAAGGCAGCCTTAGCAACCAAGTGATAGTACCGGTTCAATTGCTGGATTTTATAGCACAGAAGACAAATAGCAATGATGTATTGCTAACCTGGAAAGTAGACGGGGAAACGAATGTAGATACCTATCAGATAGAAGTAGCCAAAAGTTATAACGACCTGCAGGCTGGACGCTTTCAAATGCTGGGAGCTATAAAAAGCACGAATGCTGCTACACCACAATCATATGCATTTACCGATGGCGAAGTTTCAAAAACCGGGGCCCGGTATTATCGCTTAAAAATCGTTAATAAAGATGGATCATTTTCCTATTCGGATATACGCTCTGTATTATTTTCGGACGATATCAAATGGAGTATTTATCCAAATCCTTCTAATGGAATGTTCCAATTGGTATATCAGATAAATAACGGAGAAACAATGACCGTAAAAGTTATGGATGTTACCGGCAGAACCGTATTGCAATTACAACTGGCGGGAGATGGGTTTGTACAAAAGCAGGTGATTGATCTTTCCGGAAGCCACTTTGCCGCAGGGATTTATTTGTTGCAAACGCGCCACACTAGCCAACTACGTTCGTTTAAAGTATATAAACAATAAAGGTGCAGTTTTCCTACACCTTTATTGTTTGTTTTATTAAGAAAGTGTATGTGTTTACCAGCCTTGCTTGGCTACACCGGCTTTAATAGCAGCCAATGCTTTTTCTTCGTTGCAAAGAGTCGTTAGTTTATTTACTTTACCATCGTGGCCCTGCACCATATAAGCACCTTTAGCTGTTTTAGTAACTACCGGGTCTTGAATAGGAACTCCCTTTTCTTTGGTTTTTACATTATAGGCGGTAAGTTTTACATCTGACATATGATTGATTTTTATGGTTAGTAATATTTAAATCTACAGTATTTTGGCAAAAGAGAGGCCAAAAATTTACAACGACTCATCCATATTCTTATAAATAATACCAGATATTTAAAGCTTACTGAAACAATTTTATACCAAATAAAAAAGCCGGCACCTGAAAAGGCCGGCTTTTAAAGATATCTAATTAATAATACTTACACATCTATTTTAGCATACTTGGCATGGGTTTCAATAAACTCACGCCTTGGCGCTACTTCATCTCCCATCAGCATACCAAATACGCGGTCTGCTTCAGCAGCACTTTCAATAGTTATCTGTTTCAAAGTGCGGGTGCCCGGGTTCATTGTAGTATCCCACAATTGCTCGGAGTTCATTTCACCCAATCCTTTATACCGCTGAATATGCACGCTGTCTTCCCGTCCTCCGCTAAACTTTTCCACCAGCATTTTGCGTTGCTCTTCGTTGTAAGCATATGCCTGGTCTTTACCTTTTTTTACAAGATACAGAGGCGGCTGTGCAATGTAAACGTACCCGTGCTCTACCATCTCTTTCATATACCGGTAAATAAAGGTCAATATCAGGGTGGCAATATGGCTTCCGTCTACATCGGCATCGGTCATAATAATTAACCGGTGATAGCGGAGCTTCGCCAGGTTTAATGCTTTTGGATCATCAGGCGTACCAACGGTTACACCCAAAGCGGTATACATATTGCGGATTTCCTCGTTCTCATAAATTTTATGCTCCATGGCTTTTTCAACGTTCAGAATTTTACCACGAAGCGGGAGTATTGCCTGGAAACTTCTGTCGCGGCCTTGCTTGGCAGTACCACCGGCAGAATCTCCTTCCACTAAATATAATTCGCAACGTTCCGGGTCTCGGTCTGAGCAATCGGCTAATTTACCAGGCAGGCCGCCGCCGCTTAGTACGCTTTTACGCTGCACCATTTCGCGGGCCTTTTTGGCTGCTGCCCTTGCCTGTGCTGCTAATATTACTTTGTTAATGATGTTCTTGGCCTCGCGTGGGTTTTCTTCCAGGTAGGCTTCAATTACTTTTGATACCGTAGTATCCACTATTCCCATCACCTCATTATTACCGAGCTTGGTTTTTGTTTGACCTTCAAACTGCGGTTCCGGTACTTTCACAGATATGATAGCGCTCAGGCCTTCGCGAAAGTCATCGCCTTCAATAGATACTTTTGCTTTTTCAAAAAGGCCTTGCTTGTCGCCATAGCTTTTGAACACACGGGTAATAGCCCTGCGGAAACCGGCCACATGCGTACCCCCTTCTATGGTATTAATATTGTTGACGTAAGAATAAATATGTTCACTGTAGCTATTATTATACGTCATTGCTACTTCTACTTCCACATTATTTTTTTCATCGCGGCCTTCTACCGATAAAATCTTAGGCAGAAGGGAAGCACGCCCGGCATTTTCGTCCAGCATTTCCACAAACTCCACTATGCCGCCTTCGCTGAAAAACGTTTTGGAATAGGTTAGCCCGCTTTCAGGATCATTTTCCCTCAAATCATTTAAAGTAATACTGAGACCCTTATTTAGGAAGCTTAACTCACGCAGGCGGCCTTCTAAAATATCTTTATTATAATCAGAAGTGATGAAAATGGTGTCATCAGGCCAAAAGTGAACCAGCGTTCCTCTTTTTTCGCTGATGCCAATTTCACGTACCGGAAACTGCGGTACGCCAATACGATACTCCTGTTCAAATATTTTTCCTTCGCGAAAAACATTTACATGCAGGCGGGTACTTAAAGCATTTACGCAGCTAACACCTACACCATGCAAACCACCCGATACTTTGTAACTGTCTTTATCGAACTTACCACCGGCGTGCAATACGGTCATTACTACCTCCAGCGCACTACGGCCCTCCTTGGCATGGATGCCGGTAGGAATTCCCCGTCCGTCGTCTTCTACAGAAACAGAATTGTCTTCATGTATAGTAACATATATATTTTTACAATATCCCGCTAAGGCTTCGTCAATCGAGTTATCCACTACTTCATAAACCAGGTGATGCAAGCCTTTCACGCCAATATCACCAATATACATAGCCGGCCGTTTCCGAACCGCTTCCAGTCCTTCTAAAACCTGTATGCTATCAGCACCATAATTGGGCATCACTGCCTTGGTAGGAGTTGTTACTAACGTATCTAAAATATCGCTCATTTTAAGGTAAAATTTACGCACAGAAGCTGTGCAGGTCTATTTGAACAAATATACTGAAAAATAGCGGTTTAGATAGCTTTCATTGCGTTAAAATCTGCATGATTCTTAGCTGAAGAATAGTTGAAGGAGCTTGCCTGATATTGATAGCAAATAGCTCATTTTTAAAGCAACAGGAATACCATATTGATAAACGAACCGGCAAACTTAAAGATACTTATAAGCTGTTCACCTTTTCTGCCAGTAACTGCTTTACCAGTTCTTCCAGTTCTTTAATTCGTTTTTCTAAATCCGGGAGGTTGCGAAAAATAGCTTGGCTACGTAAGGCGCTGGTATAGTCGTATGCAGGAGAGCCGGTAACGGCTGCATAAGGCGTTTTCAACGATTTGCTTACACCGCTTTGCGCATTTATTTTAGATCCGTCAGCCACTTGTATATGGCCTACTAGCCCGGCCTGTCCGCCGATCATTACATTATTACCAATTTTTGTACTGCCGGAAACACCAACCTGTGCTGCAATAACGGTGCTATTGCCTACTTCTACATTATGCGCTATTTGTATAAGATTATCCAGCTTGGCGCCGGCCTTAATTAAGGTGGAGCCTATGGTAGCCCGGTCAATAGTAGTGTTAGCGCCAATTTCTACATGGTCTTCTATGATAACGTTTCCTATCTGCGGCACTTTTTTAAAAGAACCGTCTGCCTGCGGAGCAAAGCCAAAGCCATCACTGCCGATTACGGTACCCGCATGAATGGTTACGTGATTGCCAATAACACAGCCATGATAAATTTTTACGCCGGCATGTATTACCACATCATTACCAATATAAACATTATCACCAATATAAGAACCAGGAAAAATTTTACTATTATCACCCACTTTTACGTCATTGCCCATATAGGCAAACGCGCCAATAAAAACATCGGTACCTAATTGTACAGTAGGGGCAATATAGCTGGGCTGCTCGATGCCTTTCATTTGCTGCGTCACCATTTGCTGGTATTTGCTTAGTAACTGGGCAAACGAAGAATAGGCATCTTCCACGCGGATTAACGTGGTGGATATGGGTTGTTTTAATTCGTAGCTGTTGTTGACAATTACAATAGCCGCATGGGTTTTATATAAATAATCTTCGTATTTAGGATTGGCTAAAAAAGAAAGCTGGTCGTTGGTAGCTTCTTCAATTTTTCCAAAAGAAACAACAGAGGCATCGGGATTGCCTTCTATTTTACCATTAATGATCACTGAAATTTGGGCGGCTGTAAACTGCATGTTGATTGAAGTAAAAGTTCAAAATTAAAACTAAAAAAGCCAAGGGTTAAGCAATCCTAAAGAGATATAACAACTTTGATACTGCTTTTATAACTTTTGACTTTATACGTTTAATTTCGTTTACTTAAGGTAGCAAATGTAATATTTTTTGACAGGGCTGGACAACTGTTGCTGTATCAAAGCATTCTCTACGCTTGAAATATCTGTTATTTGTCCATCTTTAAACAAAATTTTAATATTTTCATCATAAAAGTTGTAGGTAGTATTCTCTGCTTCTCCCGAAAAAACAAGATAGCCGGCTTCGTGTGCAGAAATTTTCAGGCGTTTTTGTACTTCAAGGCACTTCTCTTCCAGTACTTCCTGCTTAAAAGGTTCTGACTGCAGTTTTATTTTAAGCAGCTTTCTATTAACCAATCCTTTGCTGAGTCGTGAAAGGATGATATCAAAATGGCCGCACCAGTTTTTAATAGTACACATCACATCCGTATCATCCAACTGTGCAAACTTTTCCAGGTGCCTGATAAAGTTGTCTGTTGGTTGGTGTTTTTTTAAAAAATAATCCAGCACCGGCGAAGCCACAGGCACTTCAATGCCGTTAGCAATCAGTTCCTGTGCACGCTCCACTGTTTTTACCAGCATTTTTTCGGCAGCCACCACCGTTTTGTGCAGGTACACCTGCCAATACATGAGGCGGCGGGCAATTAAAAATTTTTCTACTGAGTAGATGGCTTTTTCTTCTACCATCAATTCGCCCTGGTGCACTACCAGCATTTTTAATATACGGTCGTAGCCGATAACACCTTCTGAAACGCCGGTAAAAAAAGCATCGCGGCTCAGGTAATCCATACGGTCTACATCCAGTTGCCCCGAAACCAATTGATGTAAAAACTTTTTTGGATAGGTACCACTCAATATTTCGATAGCTGTTTGTAAGGCACCATTAAACTTTTCATTCAGCAATTGCATCATCATCAGCGATATATCTTCGTGATGAATGCCTTTAATTAATTTTTTTTCAAGTGCATGTGAGTAGGGCCCATGGCCCACATCGTGCAGCAGGATGGCAACCTTGGCACCCAGTTCTTCTTCTTTGGTAATTTCTACTCCCTTATTTTTTAATTCCATCAAGGCATTGCACATTAAATGATAAGCGCCCAAAGAATGGTGCAACCGCGTATGCACGGCGCCGGGGTACACTAAAGAGGCAAATGCCATTTGATGGATGCGCCGCAGGCGCTGGTAAAAAGGATGTGATATTACCTGGAAAATTAACGGATCATCTATAGTAATGAATCCATAAACCGGGTCGTTAATAATTTTTCGGACATACGCCATGCTGTGAATACGTTAATTTATAAAACTCAAAATTACATGCCACGCCGGAATACTTACATTTGTTCAGGCAGAATAGAAGATGTCAGATGCTAGTTGGTAGATGATAGTAGACGTTGGCTGTTGTTCGATGGTCGTTGGCCGAAATGAATTTAGTATAGAAAGCCAGACATCTATCAACGAGCAACAATCAACACCATTAGCACCCATTAGCTTCTATATCACACTCTAAATTGTACATAATTTATGGCATTGGCTAAAATACTTTGGGTAGATGACGAGATTGAAAGTTTGCAATCTCAAAAGATCTTTTTGCAGAATAAAGGATACGATGTACAAACCTTAACCAATGGCTTTGATGCGATTGATTATGTAAAAGACAATTTTGTAGATGTAGTATTGATGGATGAAACCATGCCAGGCATCACCGGCCTGGAAACACTTGCAAAGATTAAGGAAGTCAATTCGCAGATACCGGTAGTACTAATAACCAAAAACGAAACCGAGAATTTGATGGATGACGCAATTGGCAGCCAAATAGCCGATTACCTGATAAAGCCGGTTAACCCCAACCAGGTGTTGCTTTCCTTAAAAAAGATTATTGACAACAGGCGCTTGGTTGCAGAAAAAACCACTACGGCTTATCAGCAGCAGTTTCGTAATTTGTTTATGGCGCTAAACAGCAATCCGGATTATAACGAATGGATGGACATTTATAAAAAGCTGGTGTATTGGGAACTGGAAATGCAAAAGAGCGACAGCCCGGAAATGCAGGAGGTGTTGCAAACACAAAAAAGCGAGGCCAATACCGAGTTTTTTAAATTTATATCAAGAAATTATTTGCATTGGATAAGTGGTAAAAATGGCCACAGGCCTGTGCTGTCGCATACACTTATTAAAGAAAAAGTAATGCCGCATATTGAAAAAGGCACCCCTACTTTTTTTATATTGATTGATAATTTGCGGTTCGACCAATGGAAAGCCATACAGCCCATATTTGCCGAAAGTTTTAGAATAGTAGAAGAAGATTCTTTTTATAGTATTTTGCCCACCGCTACCCAATATGCCCGTAATGCTATTTTTTCTGGTATGCTGCCAAGCGAAATTGAAAAACGTTTTCCTGCTCAATGGAAAAATGATGATGAAGAGGGCAGCAAAAACTTAAATGAAGAAGAGTTCTTAAGAGCCCAGTTAAAATCATTAGGGAAAGGCGATCTGCGGTTTTCCTATACCAAAGTGTTGCACAACAATACGGGCCTGGACCTGGTAAACAATATTCATAATTTATTAGTGAACGACCTGAATGTAATCGTGTACAATTTTGTGGATATGCTTAGCCATGCACGTACCGAAATGGAAGTATTAAAAGAACTGGCGGGCGACGAAATTAGTTACAGAAGTATTACGGCTTCCTGGTTTGAGCATTCGCCGCTACACCAGGCGTTAAAAAAAGTAGCCGATAAAAATATCAAAGTAGTGTTGGCTACCGACCATGGAAGCGTACGTGTAAAAACGCCTGTTAAAGTAGTAGGCGATAAACAAACTACAGCCAACCTGCGCTATAAACATGGAAGAAACCTGGCTTATAACCCCAAAGATGTGCTGGCATTTAAGGACCCGCGTGATGGTGGTCTGCCTTCGCCTACAATCAATTCTTCGTACATCTTTGCCGGTGAGGATACTTTTTTATGCTATCCCAATAATTACAATCATTATGTAAACTATTACCGCAACACCTTTCAGCACGGCGGCGTTAGTTTGGAGGAAATGATAGTGCCGGTAGTACAAATGGTAAGCAAATAAATTATTTTGTTTCATGTGTTTTCAGGCTTTATAACACTGGTATATAGTATGCAGATATCAATATGAAATACACTCAATCCATATTAAATAAAGTAGAAAAGGTAATTGAAGAAGTAGGATACCTGGTTCGTTATGAGCGGGGCACCTTTCAAAGCGGCTATTGTATACTGGAGCAAAAAAGGGTAGTAGTGTTAAATAAATTTTTACCCCTGGAAGGCCGTATTAATGCGTTAATTGATTTGATTCCACAATTAAAAATTGATGCAGATGTACTAACGCCGGAGAGTAAAAAAGTGTTTGAAGATGTCATGGAAAAATATCACGGAACTGCTAATACAGACGAATCTTATTCTTGAATTTTAAATCGCCAGCCTACATTTGCAAGGTGAGCTATCCACCATTAAAAATTACACTTCTTGGTACCGGCACCAGCAGTGGCGTGCCTATGATAGCCTGCGGTTGCGAAGTGTGTACCTCCACCGATAAAAAAGATAAAAGGCTGCGTTCCAGCATATTGGTGCAATCGGTGGCTACTACTGTGGTAATAGATACTACGCCGGATTTTAGATACCAGATGCTTAGAGCCGATGTAAAAGAACTGGATGCCGTAGTGTTTACCCATCCGCATAAAGATCACATTGCCGGCCTTGATGATGTGCGGGCCTTTAATTTTTTTCAGCAACGGCCTATGGATGTTTATGCAAATAACCTCACTATCGAAGGCTTGAAAAAAGAATTCAGTTATGCCTTTGCCGATAAAAAATATCCCGGCGTACCAGAGTTGGAACTGCATACAATTTCATCCGGGCCATTTGAAGTAGGGGATATTAATTTCATTCCATTAAAAGTATGGCATTATAAAATGCCGGTTTTGGGCTTTCGGCTGGGAAAATTTACCTATATTACTGATGCCAACCGGATAGATGAAGAAGAAAAGAAAAAGATTGCCGGCAGCGAAGTGCTTATAGTAAATGCCCTGCGAAAAGAAGAACACATATCACACTTTACGTTGGATGAAGCCATTCAACTGGTAAAAGAATTAAAAATACCAACCGCCTATTTCACACATTTGTCCCACCAAATGGGCAGGCATAAAGATATAGAAGCGCAATTACCCGATGGCGTACACCTGGCATATGACGGCCTGGTGCTGCACATTTAACGGGAACCTATGCAGAAGAGTTGTGCAAAAAATATTACTTTGCACGTTAACGATTACTTTTTAATATGAACTTCGAAACCTCTGAAATTACTTTACAGGTAGCACAAACTACGCGGGACTTTGCCCAACAATATATTAAACCCCATGTGATGGAATGGGATGAAAGCCAGCATTTTCCAACAGAGATATTTAAACAAATGGGTACGTTGGGCCTGATGGGAGTATTGGTGCCGGAACAATATGGCGGCGCCAGCTTAAGTTATTTTGAATATAAAACCATTATTGAAGAAATAGCAAAAGTTGATGGCTCTATTGGCTTAAGCGTAGCGGCGCACAACTCGTTGTGTACCGGGCATATTTTGACATTTGGTAATGAAGAACAAAAACAGAAATACTTACCAAAACTTGCAACCGCCGAATGGCTGGGCGCCTGGGGATTGACAGAGCCCAACACCGGCAGCGATGCAGGTAATATGAAATGTACTGCCGTTAAGGAAGGAGATAACTGGAAAATTAACGGAACCAAAAATTGGATCACGCATGGAAGAAGTGGCGATGTAGCTGTAGTAATATGCCGCACCGGAGAACCACGTGCCAAAAACAATGCTACCGCCTTTATTGTGGAAAGAGGAACGAAAGGTTTCAGTGGTGGAAAAAAAGAAAATAAACTGGGCATGCGGGCCAGTGAAACCGCCGAAATGATATTTGAAGATTGCATCGTGCCGGATAGCAATCGTATGGGCGAAGTAGGGCAGGGTTTTTACCAGGCAATGAAAGTATTAGATGGTGGAAGAATATCAATTGCGTCGCTTTCATTGGGTATTGCCAAAGGCGCCTACGAGGCGGCTTTGCACTATGCGCAGGAGCGTCACCAGTTTGATAAGCCGATTGCATCCTTCCAGGGCATATCATTTAAACTGGCGGATATGGCTACCGAAATTCAAGCAGCCGATTTATTAACTTCCGAAGCCTGCGATTTAAAAAACCGGGGCGAAAACGTGACCAAAACTGCGGCTATGGCTAAGTATTATGCCAGTGAAGTAGCGGTAAAAGTAGCTAACGATGCGGTGCAGATTTTTGGCGGATATGGATATACCAAAGATTTCCCGGTAGAGAAATTTTACCGCGATGCCAAGCTTTGTACTATTGGCGAAGGAACATCCGAAATACAAAAACTGGTCATATCAAGAGAAGTGTTGAAATAACGAAAAGCCTTTTATTTCACCTCCTGCATTAGCACTAAGCGATAGTAATAACCGCCTTTTTGCATGAGTTCATCATGGTTACCTCTTTCTACAATTCTTCCTTTTTGCAATACGATAATTTCATCGGCATGGCGGATGGTAGACAGCCGGTGGGCAATTACAATAGAGGTACGGTTTTGCATCATATTGTTAATAGCTTCCTGTACCAGTCGTTCGCTTTCTGTATCTAAAGAAGAAGTAGCTTCATCCAGTATTAATATGGGTGGATTTTTTACAACGGCCCGTGCTATAGTTAAACGCTGGCGTTCACCGCCGCTAAGTTTGCTGCCCCTGTCTCCAATATTAGCGGCATAGCCTGTTTCTTTTTTAGAGATAAAATAGTGGGCATTGGCAATAACAGCCGCCGCTTCAATTTCAGCATCCGACGCATTACTTTTACCCATTTTAATATTGTTAGCAATGGTATCATTAAACAATATCGGTTCCTGCGTTACAATGCTTATTTGCTCCCGTACCGACTGCAAGGAATACTCTTTAATATTAACGCCATCAATCAACAACTCGCCGCCCGTTACGTCATGAAAGCGGGGAACTAAATCGGCCAGGGTAGATTTGCCGGCACCCGAAGAGCCCACCAGTGCAATGGTTTTGCCTTTTTCAATAACCAGGTTGATATCTTCCAATACATTAATGCCGTTGTAAGCAAACGATACATTCCGCAATTCAATACAATTATTAAATGCAGACAAAGGTTTGCCATTGATATTATCATCTACCGTGTTTGGCGTGTTTAATACTTCTTCAATACGACCAATGGCAGCACTGCCTTTTTGCATATTACTAAAGGAAGTGGAAAGTGTTTTTGCCGGGTTGATAATGTTGTAAAACAACGCCAGGTAGCCTATAAACGA
>JAICHT010000069.1 GCA_025924755.1 Chitinophagaceae bacterium
TAAACAAGCCACCGGCACCGGTAGTTAATAAACGATCTCCGGGCTTAGCAGTATCAATTAAGTATCTTGAAAAAATTCCGTTATCAATACGCTTAACCGTTATTGCCAGCGGCTCGTGCAAAACAGGCGAGGAAGCAATAGAATACGACCGCCTGATTTCAGGCTCCCCACGCTGTACAAACGTGAGATACTGACCCGCTTTGTAAGGTATAGCAGAATCCGGATCATCAAAAACTAATGTTTTTACACCAGCCACTTCTTCATAGATATTTTTAATGACGACGGTTTTATATAATGAAGAAAGTTTCATAACAGGCAGTACTTACACTGCATTGTGTTTTGTCAAATGTTTAGCTATTTATAAGATAGTAGATACGCTATTGATACGTATACAATTTATTTTTTAAAAAAGCAGTGGTCATTCCCCATGCTTCTCTTGCTGCGTCCGGCTGATAGGCTGCCCGTTCATCGCAGAAAAAACCATGGTCGGCATAAGATATTTCAACGTTTATAAAATCCTTTTCAGCTTTGCGCAAGGCGCCGGTAGTAGTTGCTATATGTTCGGGTAAGATGTGCTTATCTTTTCCACCCCAGAAAAACAAGTGCGGTGCCTGCAACTTTTCAGTTCGGTCTAACAACGTATGAATGCCACCGCCATAAAAAGAAACGGCTGCTTTTAATGGCAAAAAACTATTGGCTATAAAAGAGGCACGGCCACCCAAACAAAAGCCTATACTGCCGATATTGTTTTTCTGCACTTTATGTTGAAGTTGCAACCAATCGAAAGCAGCCTGAATATCATTTTGCAATCCTTCTATGGTAATAGCCTGAATATGCGATGCTGCCAGTGAAAAATCGGTATAGCTGATTTCATATCCAACCGGTGCTGTGCGGTGAAATAGTTCCGGCGCAATGGCTACATAGCCTTCCTTAGCTAAACGCCCCGCTACATCTTTTATATAGTGATTAACGCCGAAAGCTTCCTGCAAAACAATCAGAGCAGGGAACGGCCCGTGGCCTTCCGGCATAGCCAGGTGAGCGTTCATGGAAGAAGCATCTTTTACCGAAAGTGTTATAGAAGATAACATATAAATATGTTTAAAAGAAGTACAAAAGTAAGGGAGTAGTTACATGTAAATTTTGTCGCACAAACGAAACCTGCAAAAGCTATAAACTTTAATACGATAATGCAGGTAGCTCTTTACTTTATTTATGGTTATACTTTGTAATTTGCGGAGTAATAATGAGCGCAATTATAAAACCGGAAATAATGGTGACCACAAAATCGTAATAAGGAATATTGGGTATAATCAGTTCGCGGATAATAACCACCGTAAAGGTTATGATGCTAACAATAATCCAATAAAAAGTATCTGTACGAGGTTTGATATGCTTATGAACCGGCATCTGCCAGATACCATATAATACTACCAGTGCACCTATTAACGAGCTGAAATTCCAAAACAAATAATACGAAATCTTACGCTCCCGGTGTGTATTGATTTTTTCCCTTACTACCGGGATGCTGGTATCTACAAACTGCACGGTTTCATGCGTAAGCCTGTCCCAAAGCAGATGCGAACAACTCCCAATAACGATACAAATGATAATAGTAAACGAGTTTCTTTTAAACCATTCCTGCCAGTTAAAATCGCCGAAGGGCAGCAACCGCTTTTGAAATAATGCAGGCAGGTTACGCAGTAAAGAATCGCGAACCAAATAATGATATACAAAAGTTAACAGCAGCCCAAGCGGAAGATCGAACCACAGCACTCCCGGCCACGTATGGCTGTAGACGCTCCTGTCTTTCATCCGTATAAAATATTCAAAATCCGGAACAATACTGCCAATTACCAGGCCGGTAAGCGACACCCATCCTTTCTTTAAATAGTTCAAAGGCAATATGGCGGCCGGATGAGAAAACGTAAAAGGCATTAACAGGTATTATAAAATGCAAGGATATACAAACGTACCGGCACAAATATAATTGCTTGCAATTAAAAGAACTTGTTAACGACACCTGCATTTAAGCAACAAACTCCCAATCAAAATACAATAGTGAGGATATATAAAATTTTAAAATCAGGTAGATTTCTCTTTATTGAAAAGGTAATTAACCACCAGGTAAAAGAAGCCAAATACATTGGCTGTTGTAGTAGTAATTAAAGCAATCAACACAGCATCAGAAAGATGCAGCCCGCCTTTGGCACAATTAAAAACAATCCACAAAACTAAAAACATCCAGATTACCGTTATAATAAAAATGGCAATACTAAAATTTTTCCGGGCGGCATTATCCTCCCGCAGCCTTTTAAGTTGTTCGCTTTTAAATTCATCTTCTATCCTGTTTACAAACTGTTCTTCCAAAGCCCCGGCTTCCGCTACATTTACCCTTCCTAATACTTCTACTTCGGTAGTCAACTGGTTCGTTACGGCACCATATTGTTTTTCCAATTGCTGCTTTACCTCGTCGGGCGATTTTACATCTTTAAAATTGGTATTGCTGTTCATTAATTGGAGGAGGTAAGGAAGTCTTTAAAGTACGTTTTTATGGAAACGTTGTCTATGGTATTCGACCACTCGATGGGGTTATATACTTTATACCAGGGGGTTTCGGGCTGATGCGTCCAATTTGATAAAGCAGTAGCTGATAGATCTTTAGTGGCCTCCCAGGTGTACGCAATGGCATCCTCTGCTTCTTCATCAAGCTTATAATCTTTGTACTGCTTTGGGGCAAACATTTCAAAGCCTTCGTCATCAATAGGCCGGCTTCCAAAAAATTTAAAATCCTGGTAAATAGCCGGTACCACCGGGCCAAACTTCCAGGCTTCAAAAGTTTCATTAATTAAAGGCCTGCCCCAGCGGGCAAGATGATAACCATGCGCAAAAAAAACCATCTTTTGAATTTTCATCTGCGTAAGCGGGGTGCCGCTTTCTATGGCCTTTTTTACGAATGCGTAGGCTATTGCTGATGCGGGATACGCCATAGTACATTTTAAGTTTACACGAATTTACTAAAAATATTAGTACAGTGATTGTAATATCAAATATATTTAGTATTACAAATTGCTTTAATTAAAAAAGGGTTGAAACACATATCAATAGCAGTTTTCAATGGAAAGTACATCAATTAAATTTCGATAGTTAATACAACCTTTAGCTTTGCTTTGCACATGAAAGAAATCATCGGCTATTTAAAAAAATATCTTTTATCACTCCACAAAAAAATATTTTTTATTGCTGCGGTTTTTATTGCAGTATTTATATTCATTAATTACCACTATGAATTAAATAATCATATCACAAAATTAAAATCAATTTACCGCTATGTAAGCTGGTATGGCATTTTTCTTAGCGCCTTTTCATTCGCCTATATATTGTTAGTAGTTATAAAAAAGTCGACGGTTTTTAACAAGTTGCCATTTGTAGTTTTATTGCTAATTGCGCCTGCAATATTTGCCTGGAAAATGGCTTTCACGGAGCATTTTATTTTTTCGCGCCACCCTGCTGCAAATGCATATTGGAACCATATTATTTACTGGCCTTTTAAACTGTTGGTAATTACACTATTGTTATACATCATCTGGCGGCTATATGAAAAGGAAAACTCTTTTTATGGTTTCCGCATTCAAAATTTCAATGCAAAACCTTATTTTATGATGCTGCTGATAATGGTTCCCCTAATTGCAGCCGCGTCTACACAGCCCGATTTTCTGCTGATCTATCCTAAATTAAAATCAATAGGACCCTTACCTGCGCAATATAATAATGGATGGTATCAATTGCTTTATGAGCTTTCGTATGGCACCGACTTTTTTTCCATCGAATTATTTTTCAGGGGTTTTTTAGTATTGGCTTTTGCCAGGTGGGTGGGTAAAGATGCCATTTTACCGATGGCTCTTTTTTATTGCACCATTCATTTTGGTAAACCGCTGGGCGAATGCATCAGCTCTTTTTTTGGAGGCATGCTGTTAGGAGCAGTTACCTATAACACCCGCTCCATATGGGGTGGCTTGATAGTGCATCTTGGCATAGCATGGCTGATGGAACTAGGCGGCTACATCGGCCATTTGTATGGTTTTTAAAAGCTGCAAGCCTGTAAGCCGGATTCTGTTCTTTAACAGCAGCTTTCGCCACTATTAAAGTGCTATCATTTATCTGCGGTGTTCATTACTGAGCACCTGTATCTGCCTACCCTGAACCATCGGACGAGCCGCCCTCAACCGGTTCTATACATGGCATTTCAGCACGCAAGGTTTACCCGCTGTTAATGTTACCAATAACAGCCGTGGGCTCTTACCCCACATTTTCACCTTAACCTTTGCCAGTGTTGCCACCGGCAAATCGGCAGTTATTTTCTGTGGCACTCTCTCGTTCCGCATATGCGGAAGCCGGCCGTTAGCCGGTACGTTGCTCTATGCTGTCCGGACTTTCCTACCTTGCTTACACAAAGTTGATAGCGCAGCTTGCAGCCCCGCAAAGTTAGTTTTAAAGATTAAGAATAAATGCACAGCAGCATACCCAATACTAATGACAAACATTAATATTGAAAATAAATTTCTGTGGCGCCATATCCATATGAAGGATGGTATTTATTGACGAAAGATTTTACTTCTTTTTTTAACCGCAGTTCATCGTGAATTTCATCGCGAAGGCGGCCGCTGCCTACTCCATGTATCACTATTAAATGTGGCTGGTGATGGGCTAATGCCAGGTCGTACCATTTATCAAATTCTTTTATTTGCATATCCAGCATTTCGGCATTGGAAAGATGCTGCCAGTTGTCGGTTAGTTTTTCAATATGCAGATCCACCACCGTTCTTGCCGGGGGTAAATGCTGCCGGGCCTCTTTGGCATTATATACTTTAATGCCTTTTGCTACAAGTGATTCAAACCCGATTGTATCTGCAGCGGGTTTATCGGGATACTGATCAAAAAGTTTGTAAGTGAATGTGGCTTCGCCTTTTTGTTTTAATCCTTCAATTTTTGCAAACAACTGCTTTGCTTTTAATTTTAGATTGGATTCGTAAAAACCGGCTTTCGTTTTTTCGGGTTGCAGCAACGAAAATTCGAAAGCAAACGTAGGGTTGTCGCTCATATTGGCAAAAGGAACATTATGCAAATAAAAATCGCCAAAAGCCGATACTTCATTTTTTAAATCAAATTCTGTTTTGCCAAAGTATTGCAGCTGGTATATAAAGTGATATCCTTTTTCAGTACGGTTTATTAAATGAATTTTAAGTTCGTCTACGATGTCGTCGCCAAATTCATCCGTACTTATAATAGGCAAAAAAGAAAGCCACACGCCATCAGCCACCCGTTTTTCAGGCACCTTTTCTTTTTTAATATCATCCACATAGGCTTTGGGCTTATTCTTATCCTGCTTTCGTTTTTCCGTAAACTGTTTGAAATACGGAAAATCCAATTGATCTATATAGGCAGGAAACTTTACACCCCGCACATCTACCATTACCATTTTATTATTGATAATGTCTATTATTTCACCTTCTTCGTTGGAAAGTAATACTAAAACTTTATCGCCAATCTGAAACTTCATAATGCAAAATTACCGGTATAATGCATGTAGCAATAAAAGAAAAGTATTAAAGCGGCAGTGTGATCAATAGCTCGCAACCCAGGCCCGGCGCAGTATTTAATGCTAAACTTCCATTTTCGAGTGCTACCCGGCTTTTCATATTTTTTAAACCAATACCTTCAGTAGTCCTCGCAGTCTCAAAACCATTACCATCATCTTTTACCGATAAAAAAACACTGTTGTTTTGATTAGTGATATTAATTGCCACGTTTTTACATTCGGCATGTTTTATAATATTGTTCAACTGCTCCTGTACAATGCGAAACAGCATCAGCTGTTTGCTTTGGCAAATAGTGACTTCTTTTAAATGTTTGCAGGTAAGCGAAATGGTGAATGGCACGGCTTTTTGTAAGCTTTGCACCAGGTCTTTCAACGAATCTTTTAATGATATCTCACCCAATCTGGGTCCTACCAATGTCCTGGAAAGCTTCCTGATTTCTTCAATAGCCGTATTAATTAAAGCGCTGGTTTGTTCTATCATGTCCATCCGCATCGCTTCGTCTGTAGTGGCTATATTCAGGTATAACCTGCAGGTTGCCAAAAGCTGGTTTACATTATCATGCAGTTCTTTTCCCATCTGGTCTCTTTCGCGTTCCTGTGCCTGTATCGTGGTTTCGGAAATTAACTTGTGCAATGCCGTCTTTTGTGCCGCTAATTGGTTTTCCCTTTGCACGGTTACATCTTCCTGAACTCCAATAAAATGCAACAATTTTCCTTCTTCATCAAATATGGGAGTTACAGAAAGCCGGTTCCAAAATGCCTTTCCGGTTTTAGAATAATTTAAAATTTCAACCTGAACAATTTTGTGTAATTGAATACCCTTGTGTAATAACCTCACCATACTTTTATCGGTATCTACGCCTTGCAGAAAACGGCAGTTTTTGCCTACTACTTCTTCGTAACTATAACCCGTCATTTCCGTAAAACCCTTGTTTACATAAATCAATGGATTATCCGGTTGCGTAGCATCGCTGATGGTAATACCTTCCCTGGCACTATCCATTGCTTTTAGCATAATAACCTGTAGGCTCTCTCTTATATCACTCATAAAACTTCAATAAGGTTATCGCTTCTTATTGCGAAGTATTTTTTGCAAGCCTGCTATTTTTATAGCCATATGTAAAGTAAATAACCAATCCAATTACCAGCCAAATTAAAAAGCGCAGCCAGTTGGTATAGCCCAATTCGGTCATTAAATAAAAACAACTGGCCAAACCAAGCACCGGTATTAGTGAAAAGTTTTTGCGGTAACTGAAAATAGCCAGCCCGGTTGATAATATAAAAAAAAGATAGAACGGCAGTTTTTCGCGAAAGTCGCCCCAGCTATCATATTGAAAAAGATGCACGAAGTTTTTCCAGAAAATAATTAAGCCGATTATATACAAAGCAGGCGCTATAAACTTAGCATTGATATACTTTATCTGAAATCGTTTTGTAGCAGCTAATTCTTCTTCATCGCGCTTGGGTAATATCAATACACCGCCACAAACCAATACAAAAGCAAACAGCGTTCCGATGCTCGTGAGGTCTGTTACTTCGGTGAGGTTTAAAAACAAAGCGGGGATGGCTACAAAAAAACCAGTCAATATCGTGGAGAAGGAAGGTGTATGATATTTGGGGTGAATGCGGCTGAAAATCTTTGGCAGTAAACCATCGCGGCTCATGCTCATCCAGATTCTTGGCTGCCCCATTTGAAAAACCAATATCACACTGGCAGTAGCTACTACTGCGCTAAAAGAAATAATAGCACTTATTTTATTTAATCCTACCTGGCTAAAAACAAAAGCTAATGGCTCGCCTACATTTAATTTTTTGTAAGATACCATGCCGGTTAAAACCATAGCAATTAAAATATAAAGAACCGTGCAAATGATCAATGAATAGAACATGCCTTTGGGAAGGTCGCGTTGCGGATCTTTACATTCTTCGGCTGTAGTGGATATTGCATCAAAGCCAATATAGGCAAAGAATACAGCCGATACACCCTTCATCATTCCGCTAAAGCCATTAGGCAAAAACGGGTGCCAGTTTACCGGTGATACATAAAAAATGCCAATGGCCAATACTGCAAAAATGATCAGCATCTTTAAGCCC
This sequence comes from Chitinophagaceae bacterium, assembly GCA_025924755.1. Taxonomy (GTDB): domain Bacteria; phylum Bacteroidota; class Bacteroidia; order Chitinophagales; family Chitinophagaceae; genus Flavisolibacter. Next base: position 7,691 of record JAICHT010000069.1, read on the forward strand.
ACCATCAGGTTAGTGGCTTTACGGGTTTCCTTTATGCCAATGTATACCAGCCAGGTAATAAAAGTTACTATCAGCAAAGCCGGTATATCCGCAATAATTCTAAAGTTGCCAATCTTTGGCGCATAAGCCCAGGCGTTATAGGCTGTTTGTAAATTATCGCTTAAGCCGGTTAAGGTAGCGCCACCGGCCATTTGAGCAGTAGCGTCATTAAAACCGCGGTAAGATGACAAATAATCTGTCGTTAAATAAGCAGGGATATGGATGCCGAAACCTGTTAGAAACCGCGTAAAATAATCGCTCCACGATATAGCTACCACTACATTACCGATTGCATATTCCATTAAAAGATCCCAGCCAATGATCCATGCGATCAATTCGCCAAAAGACGCATATGCATAGGTATAGGCACTACCGCTTACCGGGATACGGGATGAAAACTCGGCATAGCAAAGTGCAGAAAAAGCGCAGCAAATAGCTGTAATAATAAACAGTAATATGACACCGGGTCCGCCGTCATGCGATGCCGTACCAATAGTTGAAAAAATGCCGGCACCTACTATAGCAGCAATGCCCATAGCAGTGAGGTCTCTTACACCCAGCACTTTTCTTAACTCGCTGCTATGCCCTTCTGCATCGCTTAATCCCTGCTTGGCTTCGTGTAATATGGACGGAATTGATTTTTTTCGAAACAACTGATATGACATCCACTAAAAATTTTAAGCGGTTAAGATAAACAAAGTAGCTATTCAAAAAGAAAAAAGGCATATAAATGCCTTTAAAATTAGCTGTTGGACTAATACAGTTCACTTTCATTACACTTGCCTTTGTGTTAATAAAACCGCCAGTTGCCTGATTGGCTCTTTTCTTTTTGAAAGAACCGCGATATCTTCCAAATGTTCAAATGCTTCTTTAATATATTTTTCTTTTAACGCCTCAGCCCATTCATCTACTTTGCATCTTTTGAATATATCAAGAACCGCCGCTACTTTTCCTTCATCCCCGCTTTTCATTAATTGATAAAGCTGCTCTTTACCGGCAGCGTCCAATGTTTCCAATGCATGAATCAGCAAAAATGTTTTTTTATTTGATTTGATATCGCCACCGGGCTGCTTGCCAAACTTACCGGGGTCGCCAAACGCATCCAGGTAATCGTCCTGCACCTGAAAGGCAAGTCCTAACTTTCTTCCAAACTCGTATAGCAACTGTTGGTTGCGTTCTCCGGCGCCTCCTAATACAGCACCCATTTGCAGGCTGGCTGCCAGTAATACGGATGTTTTTAAATTGATCATGAACAAATAATCCTCAAAATTTACCTGCTGCATCTGTTCAAAATCCATATCCAATTGCTGGCCTTCGCATACTTCCTTGGCCGTTTTATTAAACAACCCTAATATGGGCCGCATGTAGTTTACGGCAATTTTGTTTAAATACTCGTAAGCAGCCACCAACATCACATCTCCCGCCAGTAAAGCAGTGCTGGTGTTATACTTTTCATGCACCGTTTGCATTCCGCGCCGCAGCGGGGCTTTATCCATAATATCATCATGTATCAGCGTAAAGTTGTGAAACAGCTCTACGGCCACAGCTACCTGCCAGGCGTCTTCTTTAATACTATCAAATAATTCATTGCCCATCAAACACAAAACCGGCCGGACTCTTTTACCCCCCAACTGTAAGAAATAACTGTTAGGATCGTATAAACTTTTCGGATGCTCCGGAAAATGATTGACATTAAACTTTTCAGTAAACTTTTTTGCTAATTCTTCAAATGTATGCATGGGAATCATCCTTCAGTCTTTTTCTTTTTACGCTTTACAGTATGCTTGTGCGGCGCTTCCGGAGCGGCATTGTCAGTCTCTTCAACCATTGGCGTCAGTACCCAATCGTAATCCAGTTGCCGTTTGTCTAAATTAGCCGCTACTACCTTTATGGTTACTTTATCGCCTATCCTGAACTTTCGGCCACTGCGGGCGCCTACCAGCATATAATCACTTTCCACCAATCGAAATTCATCATACTCTGCCAAACTGGTGATGCTTACCATGCCCTCGCATTTATGAGCTACGGTTTCTACCCAAAAACCAAACGAAGCTACGCCGCTGATAACACCTTCAAATTCTTCACCCAAAAAATTGCGCATATATTCTACCTGCTTGTATTTATTGGCAGCCCGTTCTGCATCCATAGCCGCCCGTTCTCTTTCACTACTGTGCTTGCATTTACGCTCCATCATCTTATCCACTTTTACCTTATCGGTCAATACATTTTGTAGTACGCGATGCGCCAGTATATCGGGATAACGACGGATGGGTGAAGTAAAGTGGCAATAGTTTTCAAAGCCTAAACCATAATGGCCAATATTTTCGGTAGAATATACTGCCTTAGCCATAGTACGGATGCCGAGTTGCTCCAATACATGCTGCTCTGGTTTTCCTTCGGCATCTTTCAACATGATGTTGAAGGATTCGGCAATATGCTCCGGCGTGGAGGTATCGAACTTGTGGCCAAACTTGCGGGCAAAAGCCATAAAAGGCATTAACTTTTCTTCTGATGGCAAATCATGTACACGATATGGAAATGGAACCGGCTTGTCCTTAACTTTTACTTTTGATATATCCTGTGCTACAAACTTATTTGCCAGCAGCATAAATTCTTCAATCAACTGGTGCGCTTCTGTGCTTTCTTTTATTACCACGCCCAATGGCTTGCCTGTTTCATCTAGTTTAAAACGTACTTCCTGCGATGAAAAGTTGATGGCTCCTTTATCAAACCGTTTCTTTCGCAACCGTTGCGCAATCGTATTGAGCAGTAATATTTCTTCTGAATAGACACCTTCCCCTTTTTCAATTATTTCCTGTACCTCTTCGTAAGCAAACCGATGGTTGGAATGAATAATGGTTTTACCCAGCCAATGTTGTTTTACGGTACCCTTAGCCGTCATTTGAAACATAACTGAAAAGGTAAGTTTATCTTCGTGCGGACGTAGGGAGCACAATACATTAGAGATATGCTCGGGCAGCATCGGGCTTACCCTATCGGGCAGGTATACCGAGGTGGCTTTTGAATATGCGGCCTCGTCCAATGCCGTATCGGGCTCTACATAATGGCTTACATCAGCAATATGCACCCCTATTTCGTAATTGCCATTTTTGAGCAGCCGTATGGAAAGTGCATCGTCAAAATCTTTCGCATCGTACGGGTCAATCGTGAACGTTAATATCTCGCGGTAATCTTTTCGTTTTTTTATTTCTGTTTCCGGTATCAGGTCGGTAATTCGGGATGCTTCTTCCATAGCATTTTCAGGGAACTCCAGTGGAAAGCCATTCTCCAGCAATATTTCTTTCATCGCCACATCATTGGCATTCTCCTCATCTAATATAGTAACCACGCTGCCCACAGGCCGTTTACCGCTTTCTTTACCCCAATCTATTATTTTTATAACTACCCGGTTACCATCCTGCGCTCCGTTAAAACCCGATTGTGGAATATAGATATCCGGCATTGATTTTTTGCTATCCGCCACAAAAAAGGCAAAGCCTTTGTTCATTTGCAACTTACCGATAAACTCTTCCTGCTTACGCTCCACCACATCTATAACGGTACCCTGTACCCGCTTTCCCGGCCGCGGCTCGCCTACCTGCACCCTTACCGTATCGCCATGCAAAGCAGTATTAAAATCGCTGGGCCTTACCAGTATGTCCGTTTCCAGGCCTTCCACTACTACAAAGCCCATCCCCGACCGGGTAACTTCTATTACGCCTTTATATTCATTGGGCCGATGCGGGTTGTTTTTGTGTGTTTTTTTATTGTGGTGTTTGCGTCCCATATAGGTTAAGCGGGTTGTTTAAAATTTTGAATGAATTTAATAACTATATCAGTAAACTGTTCGGCTTCGTTAAATAAAAACTGGTGCTCGATAGGTATTACGTAAAAAGGAAGATGGATTAATTCATTTTCAAACTTCATTAACCGCATGGCATCTTTTTCTGTTGTAATAATCACTTTTTTTGCAGCCGGCATATTGTTATAGCGGGTTTGTATCTCTTTCCAATCATCAATAGTAAAAATATGGTGATCACTATATTCAATCATTTGATATGCCAATATCCGCTCTTCCAGGTATTCCTGCAAGGGACGAGGATTAGCGATGCCGGTTATCAATAGCACTTCGGTGCGGTCATCCAGCCATAAAAATTGCTTTGAAGTAATATGATACGGTGTTCCGTAAATAATACTGGCAAAAAAAACGGCCTGTTGCGGTAGTGGTTTTATCTCTTTTACCAGTTCTGTTTTTTCTTCTTCATTCAAGCTTTGTTTACACTTGGTTACTATAATGATATCGGCTCTTTTATAAGCATTTCTCTGGTCGCGCAGATCGCCGGTTGGTAAAAAAAAATCCCTGGTGAAAAGATTATGATAATCCGTTAGTAATATTTTTAATCCTGCGTCTACTACCCGGTGTTGGAACGCGTCGTCTAAAATAATTACTTCCGTACCGGGTTCATCATGCAATAACTGGCCAATGGCTACCAGCCGCTCCTCACCTACCGCCACCGGTACTGTTGGAAACTTGCGGTGAAACTGCATCGGCTCATCGCCTATATCCAATGCCGTGCTTGTTGCATTTGCCAAAGCATATCCTTTTGTTTTACGTTTGTATCCCCTGCTTAGTGTAGCCACTTTGTAATGGCCTTTTAAAATTGTGACCAGGTATTCCACCATGGGCGATTTGCCAGTGCCGCCCACGGATAAATTACCCACACATATTAATGGCAAACCAAACTTTGTTGAATTTAAAATCTTTTTATTGTACAACCAGTTGCGTAGCACTACACCAAAGCCATATAGCAACGCAAAAGGGAAAAGTAAAATGCGAAAAGATTTTAAAAACCAATTAGAAAACATAAATCTTTTGCGGGGTTATACAAATATTTAAAGGTACGTCAAATTCATCCGCATCTTCAATAACCGGCTCAGGCTCAAAATAACTTAAGCCAATTTTTAAACAATCTTCGCGGCAATTGCTCAAAAATTTATCGTAAAACCCTTTGCCATAGCCTACCCTGTGGCCCTGCTCGTCAAATGCCAGCAAAGGAACCAGCACCGCGTCTAACGCTCCGGGCTCAATAATACTAGTATGACCGGGCTCAGAAATGCCATATTGGTTTAGTTGAAAAACAGTTTGCTCGTCGCTTATTATAGCATCCATATGAGCTGTTGCAAAATTAATTTTTGGATAAGCAATTTGCAGGTGCGGATTTCTAAATGCCAGGTAATCCGTAAGTAAAAAGGTGTTGATTTCGTGGTGTGCATCTATGGGATAAAAACTAAGTATGGAAGTAAGGAAAGGAAGCGAGACCTGTTGAAATTGAATCAATATCAAATCATCCATCTTTGATCGCTGCGAAGCAGAAAGTTGTTGCTTTTTCTTTTTGTAAATGTCTCTAGCTTCTTTCTTAAACATAGTTAAGGCTGGTTGGCAGAGTTTACAAAAATGGAAAAGATAGTAGTGCCGTAGTTGCGGGACGTTTTGAAGAAAGCAAACTGCTCGTAATTATTGCGGGGCGTATGTTCCAGCACAAACCACCCGTTTTGCTTCAATAACTTTTTTTCAAAAATCTGTTTTGGCAATTCGTCAATATTTTGCAAGGCATAAGGCGGGCCGGCAAAAATAAAATCATACTGCCGGGTACATTGTGCTATATACTTAAAAACATCTGACTTTATCACGTTGAAATTTTCCAGTTTTAAATCGGCAGCGGTTTTTTTAATAAAATCAAACATATGCGTATCCTTTTCTACTATAGTAAGTTCCGCAGCTCCTCTTGATGCCAACTCGTAACTAATACAGCCGGTGCCTCCAAATAAGTCCAGCGTAGTTAA
>JAICHT010000070.1 GCA_025924755.1 Chitinophagaceae bacterium
AGCCGTATATACTTTGAACATGATCCAGAAAATCTTTTATGGTAATACCAATACGGTAACGGCCGGTGCCCACGACATTCGTATTAACGAAAGAGTAGCCCTGGGAATTATCGTTTTAATAATTGTAGTATTTGGTGTTTATCCGCAACCGCTGCTGAACCTGACTAATGGATTTGTAGACACGGTGCTCAAACAAGCAGATATCGCTAATCTGTTTATAAAATAATATGAACGCATTAATTTTATCAACCCTTTCCGGAGTTATTATGATGTTCAGTAGTTTTTTACTGAACGATAAACGTGCTATACGAACTTTAGCGAATGTCTTATTACTGCTGGTTATTGTGGCCAACATTGCCGAATTAAATGGCTGGAGTTTTTTCCACATAAACCTCAGGGGCATGATGGCGTTCGACAGCTTTGCGTTGTTGTTTACGTTGATTGCATTTGCAGCTACCTGGATATTCTTTTTGTTATCGGGCAAAGACATTGAAAAAGTAGGTGTTAATTATGGAGACTACTTTGCATTGATCTTTTTTGTATTAACCGGCGTAGTACTGGCTGCCTCCTTCAAATCGTTGTTGCTGCTTTTCCTGGGAATTGAAATTATCTCTATACCACTTTATATATTAACGGGTAGCGATAAACGCAGTTTAATAAGCGTGGAAGCTTCTTTGAAATATTTTTTAATGGGTTCTTTTTCCACGGGTTTAATGCTTATGGGTATTGCCCTGATCTATGGTGCTACCGGCACGTTTACCACTACGCTGATGCATTTTGAAAAAGGAGTACCGGTGCTGCTCACCACAGGTATGCTGCTGCTTCTTTTTGCCATGTCATTTAAAGTATCTGCTGCTCCATTTCATTTCTGGACGCCGGATGTGTACGATGGATCGCCTACTGTTTTTACGTCCTTTATGGCTACTATAGTAAAAGCTGCGGGCTTTATTGCTTTGATGCGCTTATTTAGCGATGCTTTCTCAACCATAGACAATCAATGGAAGATGATAGTAGCTATTATTTGCGCCCTTACTTTATTCATCGGTAATATTACAGCCGTATTTCAGCAAAGCGTTAAACGAATGCTGGCGTACTCCAGCATATCGCAGGCTGGCTTTATGATGCTGGCTGTTTATGCATTGAATGCAGATGCTAAAGAAGGATTGTTGTTATATGCCGCTGCCTACTCATTTGCAACCATTGGTATTTTTGCGGTATTAATAAAAATGCACGACTATTCGTTTGAAGGCTTTAATGGTTTTGCAAAACAACAGCCGGTAATTGCCGCTACCCTTGTAATTTTCTTATTGTCATTAGCAGGCATTCCGCTTACAGCCGGGTTTATTTCAAAATTTTATATGCTTCGTGCTACAGTAACCGGAGGTAGCATATGGCTTGCGGTCTTTGCCGTACTTATGGCTGCCGTTAGTGTATATTATTATTTTCGATTAATACAGGCTATGTATTTTAAACAAGCTAAAACGGATGGCCCTGTACTTGATGTAACTTCCGGATTTACGTACACGTTAATTGGTGTAGCTGCCATTACTATTATATTGGGGATTTTTCCAAACTTAATTACTTATTGGCTGTACTTCTAAGCTATTCATAAATAAAAATTTATGGTGTAACAGGTTTACTTATCTTAGTAAACCTGTTTTGCTATGCGTATAACTGATGTATTTTCTTTAGCATACCGTACGGTACGAAGTAATAAGTTGCGTACCGGGCTTACGGTTGCCATTATTGCCTTTGGTATTATGGCTTTGGTAGGAATTATTACTGCCATTACGGCTATGAATCAAAAGCTTACGGAAAGCTTTTCAACTATGGGCGCTAATGGATTTACCATCCGCTACAAGGATCGTAATTTTAGAATGGGTGGACGAAACTCCGATGTCAATCTTTCTAAAAAAGGAAGTAAAAAAGAAAAACTATCAAACCTCAATAGAATCATCACAGAACACGAAGCGGAAAACTTTGTAAATAACTATCATTTTGCAGCAACAGTTGGTGTATCCATCCTGGCCGACCGAAACGTGATTGTTTCTTACAACAGCAAAAAGACTAATCCAAATGTGTCTTTATTTGGTGCTGATGAAAACTATTTATTATTAAATGGCTTTGGCCTTTATGCAGGTAGAAATTTTAGTAAGCAGGACGTACAATCTGCCGGGTATTATTGTTTGCTAGGGTACGATGTAGCCAATAAACTTTTTAAAAACCAGGTAGCCGGTGGGGTAAATAATATGGTACGTATTAATGATAAGCCTTACCGGGTATTGGGTGTGCTGGCCAGCCGTGGCTCTACATTTGGCTTTAGCAGGGATAATATAGTAATTGCCGGATACCGCAATATTAAAAACAACTTTTCGAGTGACAGGTCGTACACTATTGGTATCATTACCGATGATATTACACAGGTACCCAATGCTATGGGCGAAGCAGAAGCTACCTTCCGGGCAATACGAAAATTAAACACTACCGAAGAAAGCAACTTTGTATTAGACCGCAGCGATAGTATGGCCGAGAAGGCAATGACGAGCCTCGGATTTCTTACTATTTCTGCAACGGTGATAGGATTGATTACCTTAATAGGCGCTGCTATTGGCTTAATGAATATCATGCTGGTATCGGTAACAGAGCGTACAAAAGAAGTAGGCCTCATAAAAGCGATAGGTGGAAAAAGCAAAACAATACGTCAGCAATTTTTATCCGAGGCTGTTATCATCAGCATATTAGGAGCCATATTTGGAATTATTTTAGGAGTTTTTGTAGGCAATATTTTTTCAATGGTTCTCAGCACAGGATTTGTAGTACCATGGAATTGGGTTTTATATGGTATTATCATATGTACAATTGTTGGGCTGTTGGCAGGATTGTATCCAGCATTAAAAGCCAGCAAACTCAATCCTATTGAGGCTTTGCGGTATGAGTAAGTAAATAAAAAATAAAAATTTTTAAAAAAAAATACGTAATTTTTACATACAACTCGAAAAAGTCCTAATTTGAAAACGTTTAGGAGAAAAAAACAAATTTTGCAGAATACGTAAACATTTTTTCGTTAAAATTGTAACGCTGAATTTCAACACTAATTTAAAAATTTCAAACACTAAAAATTACAATCATGGCAGCAGAGACAAGACCGACTGCAAGTACAACAACAAAGGCTACAACTACATCTACATCTGTTCAGGCTAAAAAGAGCAGCAACGCCATATCCTGGCTTGCACCTATTATTTGTATTATAGCCGGTTACTGCATTTGGAGATTTTTAATGGGTGATCCTAATAATTTTAGATTGCCAGATGCAAGTGGTGGATTTTGGCCATCGCACAAAGATCCAAAGACTGCCTTTAGCCGTATTTACGAAGGAGGCATTATTGTACCGCTTTTGATAGGTATGTTGTTAATGGTAATTGTATTTTCTATCGAGCGTTTTTTAACAATCAGCAGGGCTTTGGGTTCTGGAAACATTTCTGACTTTATTCGTAAAGTGCAGTACCATTTAGCCAACCGCAATGTAGATGCGGCAATTGGAGAATGCGACAAACAACGCGGCTCTGTAGCGAATGTAATGAAAGCCGGTTTGCGTCGTTACAAAGAAATGACTGGCAATACCGAGTATAACACCGAACAAAAAGTAGCCGCTATTCAACAGGAAGTAGAAGAAGCTACCGCTCTTGAATTACCAATGTTGCAGAAGAACCTTGTATTCCTTTCCACTATTGTATCTACTGGTACACTGGTAGCGCTTTTAGGTACGGTATTGGGTATGATCCGTTCTTTCTCTGCCCTGGGTGCAGAGGGTGGTGCGGGTGCTGCAGGTAACCTGGCGGTTGGTATTTCCGAAGCCTTGTATAATACGGCCTTGGGTATCGGTACATCAGCTTTATCGCTGATTATGTATAACATTTTTACTACGAAGATTGATTCTATTACGTATGGTATTGATGAATCAGGCTTTACATTAACCCAAAGCTTTGCTTCTTTATATAAATAAGCAGCGTTTGTGGAATTAAAGAATTGATGCATCTCAATACAAAATCAATTATCAAATATGCCAAGTGTTAAAATACCACGAAAAAGTACAGAAAACGATATGACTCCCTTTGTGGATATTGCATTTCTGATTCTGTCCTTTTTCATTATGGCTACTAAAATGAAGCCACCAGAGCCGGTAGAGATTACCACGCCTAATTCTGTATCTACCAAAGAGATTCCGGCAAATGATGCCATATTGGTAGATATTGATAAAAAAGGCCGGGTGTTTTTTTCTATGCAGGCTGAAAAGGACCCTACTATTAAGTATGATTTAATTAAAAACCTGAACACTACCCGTAACCTGGGATTGTCAGAAGCGGAGATGAAAAATTTTGTAAAAACTCCGGCTGTCGGTGTTCCGTTCACTCAGTTGAAGTCTTTGCTTTCCCAACCGGTAGAAAATCAAAAGGACTTTAATCAGCCTGGTATTCCCGTTAAGGATTCAGCAAGTAACGAATTGTATTTTTGGATAAGAGACGCATTAAGCACTTTTGCAGGTAGTAAGATCAACTACCTGATAAAAGGCGATAATGCTTCCAAGTATCCGGATTTCAAGTCGGTATTGGATGCCTTTAAACGCAATAGGGTCTTCAAATTTCAATTGGTAACGTCTGCAGAAGATGCGCCGGCAGGTACCGAATTGTATAAAGAACGCCATGGCGGGAAGTAAGGTAATGGGTGATAAATCTGTAATTTTCTAAATAAAAAATTTCAACAATGGCAAGTTTAGATACCGGTGGTGGCGATAGTGGCCACAAAAAAAGCAGGGGAGTAAAAAAAGCCAAAAAGCAATCCACCCGCGTAGATATGACTCCGTTGGTAGACTTAGGGTTTTTATTAATTACCTTTTTCATATTTACCTCTACCATGAGTACACCGTCAACGATGGATTTGTTTATGCCTGACGATACGCAAAAGGATATTGATCCTAACAAGGCAAAAGCATCGGGTGCCCTGTCAATACTATTCGGCAAGGACAATGAGGTGTATTATTATGAAGGGCAGTTAGATCCTACAGCTTCAAACTTTAAGACCTCTAATTTTAAGGACATCCGTAATGTGATTATTAATAAAAAACGAAACACGCCTCCGGAGGATTTAGTAGTTATCATCAAGCCTAATGACGAGGCAACTTATAAAAATACCGTAGATGCATTGGACGAGATGACTATTAATGGCATAAAGCGCTTTGCAATGGTGGATATATTGCCAGTAGAAAACGACCTGATTAAAAAGACAGAAGCTGGTGGAGGTGTTACTCCTGCGCCGGCCGCTGCTGCGCCTGCAAAATAATTAGTAAGTTTTTGTATGGTAAAATAAAACTATTGCATCTAAATACAAACGATAAACATGGAAGCAAATAAAATATTACAGGCAGATTTACTCGACCTCCTCTTTGAGGACCGTAATAAATCTTACGGTGCTTATGACCTGAGGAAAACCTACAATCGGCGTATCAGGCTTGCATTACTCATAACCTTTGGTGCGGTACTGGTAATCTTTGTTGTTGCGTTTCTCTCTAAGTCAATGAGCAGCAATCAAAAAGCAAAGGTTGAAGTAAAAGACGTGGTGTTAGAAAACATTAAGCAGGAAGAACCACCGCCACCACCACCACCGCCGCCACCACCACCAAAAATGGAACCACCAAAGGTGGAAATGACAAAATTTACACCTCCTAAAATTGTAAAAGACGAGGAAGTAAAAAAAGAAGATATTCCACCGGAAATGGAAAAACTGGAGGATACTAAGATTTCTGTAGTAAATCAGGAAGGTATCAAAGATGCAAACCTGGCTGCTCCTCCGGTTGATGCTGGTAAAGCAGTAGTAGTTGCGCCTAAAGAAGACCCCAATAAAGTTTTTGAAAAGGTAGAAGTAGAAGCGGCTTTCCCTGGTGGAGATGGAGCCTGGAGAAACTATCTTCAACGAAATTTGAACCCTAGTGCACCTGTTGAAGCTGGTGCTCCGGAAGGTTCTTATACCGTAGTTGTTCAGTTTATTGTGGACAAAGAAGGGAATGTAAGTGATGTAAAAGCATTAACGAACCATGGATTTGGTATGGAAGATGAAGCCGTAAGGGTAATTAAGAAAGGTCCAAAGTGGACGCCCGCTATCCAGAACGGACGCCAGGTAAAGGCATATCGTAAACAGCCAATTACCTTTGTAGTATCAGCAGAATAGCATTACTATTAATAATTTGATTTAGGATCCCTCTGTAATAAGAGGGATTTTTTTATGCAATGTTGTTATACTTTTGAAGCCAAATGAACGGTACGTTATTAGGCTGGGACGATACTATAGTGGCGCTGGCCAGTCCGCCAGGCATAGGTGCTATCGGCGTTATACGGTTAAGCGGCAATAAAGCCATATCAATTGCAAATAAACTATTTCCATCAAAAGATTTACAACAGCAGGCTTCACATACGATTCATGTGGGCTATTTGGTGCAAGGTGAAACGCGTTTAGATGAGGTGGTAGTCTCCTTATTCAAATCTCCCAAGTCGTATACAGGCGAAGACGTGGTGGAAATAAGCTGTCATGGATCGCCGTTTATCCAGCAGCAAGTAATAACCGCTTGTATAGAGGAAGGCGCCCGGCTGGCAAAGGCTGGCGAATTTACACAAAGAGCCTTTTTAAAAGGCAAGATGGATTTGGCCCAGGCAGAAGCTGTAGCAGATTTAATTGCCAGTAATACTGCAGCTTCGCACAAAACAGCATTGAACAATATACGAGGCGGTTTTTCGGGTGCATTAAAGGGCTTGCGTGAGCAGCTGATAAAGTTTTCTGCCCTGATAGAACTGGAACTGGATTTTTCGCAGGAAGATGTGGAATTTGCTGATCGTACCCAATTAAAAGTATTGGTAAAAGAAGCTTTATATCAGACCAGAAAATTGCTTCAATCCTTTAAATTGGGCAACGTTATTAAAAATGGAGTAAGTGTAGCTATAATAGGTAAGCCCAATGCCGGCAAATCGACCTTGCTGAATACTTTATTGAATGAAGACCGGGCTATTGTAAGTGAAATACCAGGAACCACAAGAGACACCATTGAGGAACTTATCAATATAGACGGTATTATTTTCAGATTGATTGACACTGCGGGTATCAGAAGCGGTTCCAATGATGTTATCGAAAGTGTGGGAATTGAAAAAAGCCTGCAAAAAATGAAGCAGGCAGATTTGGTTCTTTACCTCTTTGATGTAACTGAAATGCCGGTAACTGAATTGAGCCTTATGGAAAAAGATATGCAACAGCAGCAAATACATTTTTTATTAGTAGGTAATAAAATAGATCATTCAAGCGAAGAGTCATATCAGCATAAGTTTAGCAGTATCAGAAATACTCTTTTCATTTCTGCGAAATCAGCACTACATATAGAGGCACTTAAAGAACGAATGGTAGATGAGATTCTTAAGGATATGGTACTATCAGAAAATGTAATTGTTACCAATGCCCGCCACTATCATGCGTTAACAGAAGTAGATCATGCATTAAGCGATGTAATGGCAGGTATTGAAAATAATATAAGCGGCGACTTGCTTTCATTGGATATCAGAAGGTCGTTACAATTTTTAGGAGAAATAACCGGGGAAATAACAAATGAAGATCAGTTGGATTATATTTTCAGTAAGTTTTGTATCGGAAAGTAAGAGCTGTAATCTTTGTTAGCTTTTAGTAGTGTTTTAGTTGCTTAACGATTGTGCCAGGCACTTATACAAGCTCAAAGTAAGAAATAAAAAATAAGCAGGCTGACTTTTATACTGCTGTAATCAGGAAGCCAGAGGCATATCTGAGTAAAAATGAAAACAATGCTATTATAGCGAAGTAGTACTTGACATTGACAGAAACTGCATCGTTATTAAATTCAACATCTCTGACCCAAACCAGGTGCACATTAAGTTGGAAAAACCTATGACGTAAAGGGTATTAAGAATAGACAGAACGAAATAGATTAGCTATCCAATATTAGCAATTCTAACAATATTTGTTTATATTACAATAGAGATTTTCATTCTCATTTGAACTTATAAACTTAAAGAGATGGCAACCCATTCTATTGAGATTAAAGGAAGCAATACAACTAATGGCAAATTAATACTATATGATAATGGAATAAGATTGCCGGATGATGGAAGCAGCGAAGCTGAAGTAGGGGACGAGATTAATTGGACTATAAGCGACCCAAATGTTTTTTCATTTAGGATTGAAAAAAAAGATAACTCCCAAAATATATGGAAAACTTTGCACCATCCCCCATCACACCATACCAAAAATGGAGGTGGAAGAGTTGGTGGTAAATGGGCGGCTGGCAAGAAGTATCGTTATACAATACATTGGAAAATTTCTGAAACTGACCCAGAAAAACATTTCGATCCCATAATTTCAATCAGGCCACGTTCCTCTTTTACAGAAAAGCTTATTATAGGAACTCTTGTTACAGGGATTTTAGCTTTTTTGAGTATTTCATTTTATCAGGAGTTTTTGCGCAAGAACAAAAAATAGCAGATAGCCCTACCCGTTATTTATCTACTGATTACCAGCTATCATCCAAAAGTTTCTATCAAACCATCAACATGTTTTATAGAAAAGTTTATTTTCTTTTTATTAGCTGTTTTTGGTTTCTTATTTCCGGAACAGTTGCGCAAGAACAAAAAAGAGCAGATAGCCTTACCTACATTTATCAGCAAAATACGCTAACAGGTATAGCAAAATTAGAATTGCTCAGTGACTTATCTTTTAACGAATTAAAGGATTTTAAAAAGGGGCTTCAGTATGCTGATGAACTAATAAGTCTATCCGAACAAACCGGTAACGACAAATATCTACGCATTGGTTATTTCCTTAAAGGCACTAAAAAAAGATCGCTCAGCCAGTTGGATGAGGCGCTGGAGGCTTACTTCAAAAGTGCAGAGATCGCCAGGAAAATACATCATCTTAAGGGAGAAGGAGAAGCTTATAGTGCTATTGCTGATATTTACACCATTGATAATAATGCAGCCAATGCAAAAACTTATTATAATAAAGCTATTGTTACCTTACGAAAGGCTGGCCTCCGGTCTCAAGAAGACTCAATTGCCTTGGCTTCTGTGCTTCTGAATGCAGGCGATGCATTGCGAAGAGTAAAGAATTATGACTCTGCTCTTTTTTATTTAAATAGTGCAAAGCTGATCTTTGATAAGGTGAATTATTTAAGCGGAAAGGGATATAGCTCAGGTAATATTGGTATGGTTTACGCCAGTATTGGCAAAAATGACCTTGCAGAAAAAAACATAAATGAAGCTATCCGTATATTGGGAAAGAACCAGGACTATTATCCTATCTGTGACTACCTCGTTTCTATGGCCGGAGTGTATTTGGATAAAGGAGATACATCGACAGCGCTTAGCTATACTTCCAAAAGCCTTCGCCTGGCCGAACAGTATGGACTGAAAGAGCAAATAAGGGACGCCAATCTTGAACTATCAAAACTTTACGAACACACTGGTAATACAAACGAGGCCCTTAAATACTACAAAAGATATATTACTTACCGGGACAGCATCAACAACCACGATGTCGAATTGAATATGGCTAATCAGCGTTATGATTATGAAATGTCACAAAAGCAAATAGAGGTAAACGCACTTAATAAGCAAAAGCAAAATGAGAAGAAGTTAACCTTATCACTGGGTATTATACTCGGCTTAACGATCATCATATTGGCTATTTTATTTAAAAACAATCAAAATAAACAAAAAGCATATAAGATTTTAAACTTACAAAAGCAGGAGACAGATAGGGAAAAAGCAAAGGCAGAAGACACTCTTTCTGAACTACAGCAAACTCAGAAACAACTGATCCAAACAGCAAAGATGGCCTCGCTGGGAGAACTCACCGCAGGTATAGCACACGAAATACAAAATCCTTTAAATTTCATTAATAACTTCTCCGAAGTAAGTGTTGAGTTGCTGAACGAATTACGAGAAGGAAAAATGAATAAATCATCTGCTTCAGACAATGCCGAAACAGATGGAATTATTAGTGATCTGGCTGATAATCTTAAAAAAATAAATGACCACGGGAAACGTGCCGATGCTATAGTAAAAGGAATGTTGCAACATTCAAGGGCTAATACAGGCAAAAAAGAGCCAACAGATATTAATGCGCTGGCTGATGAATGCTTACGCTTAAGCTATCATGGTTTACGTGCTAAAGACAAAGAGTTTAACGCAAATTTTACGACAGATTTAGATGAAAGCATTGGCAATATTGAAGTGGTACCCCAGGATATAGGAAGAGTCTTAATGAACTTATACAACAATGCTTTTTATTCAGTAAACGAAAAGAAGAAACAACGAAATAGTGCTTTTGAGCCGCTTGTTTCAGTAACCACAAAAAAGATTGACAACAAAATAGAGTTATCTATAAAGGATAATGGCATGGGTATTCCACAGAAGGTACTGGATAAAATTTTTCAGCCATTCTTTACTACCAAACCAACGGGGCAGGGCACCGGCCTGGGATTGTCTTTAAGCTATGATATCATCAAAGCCCATGGTGGTGAAATAAAAGTGGATACGGAGGAAGGAACATTTGCCGAGTTTATAATTCGGCTGCCAATTGGTAGCAATGGAACTTCCATCTAAACGCCGTGTTGTCACAAACATATTATCCTAAACAATGTGATGATAAACATATTTTTAGTGATTACTATTTAGTAAAAGTTTTTTGTGAAAAATATTTCCTATAATACTACACTTGAACAAGTTGCATTTTAGATTTTAATTGAAGGGTGGTAAAAATTTTGTGGTAATTTATAATGAAAAATACTCAAAGAAGAAATTAATTTGGTAGCCCAAATAATAAAACTTGGAAGTTGTAAATTACACCGCCGGTATAAAGGCAAAAGTTTTTCTAAAAGCCATTCTTTACAAATAATGATTTTTCTTTAATTTAATGCACATGAAAAAAACAATCCTTAAAAGTGTACTCTTCGGTCTTATCATTTTCCTTTCATTCGGGTATAGCAACGCTTCGGCGCCGGATGCCTTATTAACACTACAAAGTAATAACCAGGATACTGCCGGTTGGAAGCAGCTATTTAACGGCACCGACCTTACTGGTTGGAAGCATGTAGGCAAAGGCAGCATGTCGGTGGAAGATGGCATGATCCGCGGACATGGCGGCATGGGGCTATTGTACTGGACGGGCGGAAAATTAGGTAACTGCACCATTCGTGTAGTGTATAAAATGCAAAAAGAAAACAGCAATTCCGGTGTGTTTATACGCATACCAATTGAGCCACGCGAAGAATGGATGCCGGTATTTTATGGCTATGAAGTGCAGATAGACAATCATCCTGAAACTTCGGGAGAGGATGACCATCACGTAACTGGAACACTGTATTCTTTAACCAAACCATTGGCCAAACCAGGTAAGCCCGGACCTGAATGGAACACAATGGAAATTACTTTAAATGGTCCGCACACACTGGTATATGTAAATGGTGAAAAAGTAACCGATTATACAGAAGGCGACCCGGTGCCGCCGCGTAAATTTGATTTTGAACCTTACCATGGCCTTAGACCGGATTTCGGCTATATTGGCCTTCAGAATCATGGCGATAATGATGTGGTTTATTTTAAAGAAGTAGCAGTAAAACCGCTTGCAAAAACTAATAGTAACCATAATGGAAGAAAATAAAGAAACGCCGGAAAAGAAGAGTATTAGCCGCGGTGCATTTATTAAAAACGCCGCATTGGCCACAGCAGGATTTTATATCGTTCCACGGCATGTATTGGGCGGAAAAGGATATGTAGCACCAAGCGACAAATTATATATAGCGGCTGTTGGCTGCGGCGGCGAGGCCGAAAATGATATTCACCATTATGCTATAGCACCTAAAAAAAATGCGGTAATTGCTTATTTGTGTGATGTGGATGAACGTCAGGCAGCACCGCGTCGTAAAGAATTTCCAAGTGCCCCGTTTTACCACGACTGGCGGGAACTATTTGATAAAGAGAGCAAACATTTTGATGCAGTTACAGTTGCCATTCCAGATCATAACCATGCAATTGTTGGCCTCAGCGCTATGCAGTTGCATAAACATTTATATCTGCAAAAACCACTGACGCATGATATTTATGAAGCCCGTGTACTTACCGAAACTTCTAAAAAGTATAAGGTAGTAACTCAAATGGGCGACCAGGGCGCTTCCTGCGATGGAATGCGTACGCTTCGTGAGTGGTTTGAGGCAGGATTGATTGGTGATATTGAAAAAGTATATTGCTGGACAGACCGGCCCGTATGGCCTCAGGGCATTTCGTGGCCCGATACAAAGCCACCGGTTCCTAAAGAATTAAATTGGGATTTATGGCTGGGCACGGCTCAGGCAACAAATTATATTGACAACCTCGTTCCTTTTAACTGGCGCGGCTGGTGGCAGTTTGGTACTGGTGCTTTGGGTGATATGGGATGCCATATTATGGGGCCTCCCTTTAAATTGCTTCAGTTAGGATATCCTACAGAAATATCGGGCAGTGCCAGTACGGTTTATAAAGGGATTTTTAAAGAAGGTATTTACCCGGAAAGCGGCCCGGTTTCCAGCTCCATCAAATTTAAATTTAAACAGAAAGGCGGCCGCGACCTTGACTTGTATTGGATGGATGGGGGAATTACACCTGAGCGGTTGTCAGAATTAGATCCGGACGTAAATATGAACGAAGCACTGGGCGACTGGCCGGGTGAAAATGACTTTGAAGGATGTACGTTATTTATTGGTGCCAAAGGAAAAGTTTCCTGTGGTTGGGGCGGTAGTCATCCGCGCCTGTTACCGCTTTCTTTAAATAAAGAGGTGAATGTTCCAAAAAAGTATCCGCGGGTACAAGGTGATATGGACGGCCACTGGTGGCAATGGGTTGATGCCGCTATTGCCGGATATGGAAAGATGGAAGTAGACTCGCCTTTTGAAGGGTATGCCGGTCCGCTTACCGAAACGGTTTTGCTGGGCAATTTACTATTGCGCAGTTTTAATCTCCAGGAAAAAATAAAACGAAAAGACCCGGTGTATGGTAATATGGAAGGAAATAAATTTAGTGGCAGGTACATCAGCCTACTATGGGATGGCGCCAATATGCGTGTAACCAATTTCGAGCCCGCCAACCAATTTATAAAAAGAGAATACCGGAAAGGTTGGGGCGAAGTAAAGTTGTAGGGTCGCTTTTTAAAATATAAAGTCCTTGTTTGGCAAGGGCATAACTAGGACTTTATATTACATTTATAAGTCAGATAGGAATTATGCTCTCAATAATGATAAATTACTTAATAGCCTTTTAAAGTATTTTACAATATCCCTCTAAAATAAAAAGCCTTGTAAATTGTTTACAAAGCTTTTCGTGACCCCGGATGGGCTCGAACCATCGGCCCGCTGATTAAGAGTTGGCGTATTGGCCTAATCTGTTTTAATCCGGTTTAACTTAATTTAACTTAAGTATTTGTTTATCA
>JAICHT010000071.1 GCA_025924755.1 Chitinophagaceae bacterium
AAGAGATATTTGCATTTGCCAATGAGATCAAGGATATGATGTTGCCCAAAACGCGGGGCTATTATGAAATATGGCTGGATGAAGAAAAGCTCACCGATAAATTGCTGGAAGAAGATCCGTTATACCAGGATCGGTATATGCCGCGTAAATTCAAGATAGGCATTGGAATTCCGCCTAATAATGATATTGATGTTTTTTCCAACGACCTGGCTTTGATTGCTATTATTGAGAAAGGCAAACTCAAGGGTTTTAATATAGCAGTTGGCGGCGGCATGTCCACCACGCATGGCAACCCTGATCATTATGCACGGTTGGCTTCCCTGCTTGGTTATGTGGCTACTAAAGAAAAAACATTAAAAGTGGTATATGCCATCGCCACTATTCAGCGCGACTATGGCAACCGCAGCGACCGCAAGCAGGCCCGCTTGAAATATACCGTAGATAAATATGGTTTGGACTGGTGGCGCAATGAAGTGGAAAACCGCGTCGGCTTTAAGCTGGAAGAACCCCAACCTTTTGAATTTACCAGCCGCAAAGATCTTTATGGCTGGGAGCAAAACCACGAAGGACTGTGGTATTACACGGCTTACGTAGAAAATGGCCGGGTGCTGGATATGGAATCCGTGGCCTTAAAAACCGGTTTGCTGGAAGTAGCCAAAACCGGTAAGGTTGCTATTCGTTTTACCTGCAATCAAAATGTAATTATATGTGATATTAAGCCCTCTGATAAAAAAGAGATCCAAGAAATACTGGAACGTTTTGGAATCATCGCTCATACTGAAAAAGCAACGGCTATCCGCAAAAACTCCATGGCCTGTGTGGCACTCAATACCTGTCCGCTGGCACTGGCCGAATCGCAACGTTATCTGCCATCTTTACTCGATAAAATAGAACCCATATTAGCCAAACATGGGTTAATGAATGAAGATATTATTTTGCGAATGACTGGTTGTCCCAATGGTTGTGCCCGTCCCGGTGCAGCCGAGATCGCATTTGTAGGAACCGCTTTGGGAAAATACAATATGTACCTGGGTGGCGACCGGATCGGGTTACGGTTAAATGAATTATATAAAGAAAGCCTGGTAGAACCACAGATATTAGCGGAGCTGGATATGCTGTTTGGTGCATTTTCAAATGAGCGGAAGAAAGGAGAAACCTTTGGCGATTATACCCACCGGAAGTATGTAAACCTGGAAACCGTATAAACTTTCCGATTATGGAGAAGCTTTTTCAACAAAAAGTTTCTCCATAATTAATAAAAGTTTTTTTTATTCAATTACTCTACTAATTTTGTAGACTAATGGCAATGAGGAAGTAAGTATAAATATTTGCTGGCTGCATCCTAACCAGAACTGCTTTTCGAAATAGGAATAGGTTCATATCAGGTTCTGAAAGCCAACTGCTTTAGTCAATCAAAACAGATAAATAACGAGTACTAAGCCGAATTAAAAATAAGAGAGTTATAATTTTAAACTTTTAGTCTATTAAATTAGTAGACTATTTAACTTAAAACCACATAATATGAGAAAGAAAAAGTTGAATATGAAATCAATAATAGATAGAGCAGGCAGGCATAACAAGGTAAACAGTAAGTACTTTTTTTTATGGCTATTAACGCTGTGGGTAGCTCAAAGCGGAATAGCCCAGGGAAATAACCTGATTGAAATTAGCGGCCAGGTGATTGATGCGGAAACAAAAGCACCCTTGCCTACCGTTAGTGTAATGGTTAAGAATACGGTGGCTGGTACTATTACGGACAATACCGGTGTTTTTGAATTGAAAACCAAAACAAAGTTTCCATTGACACTGGTGTTTTCGTCTGTTGGATTTCAACAGCAGGAGTATGAGGTGAAGGGACCTGAATCCAAACTTAATATTGCATTGGTTACACAAACGCAATTGGGAAAAGAAGTAGTGGTTTCTGCTTCCCGTATATCGGAAAGTATTTTAAAATCGCCGGTAGCAATTGAAAAACTCGATATAAGAGCTATTCGTGAAACAGCAGCGCCCAGTTTTTACGATGCCCTGGAAAATGTAAAAGGCGTTCAAATGACCACTTCCAGTCTCACGTTCAAAGTGCCCAATACCCGCGGTTTTAATATTCCCAATAACTTTCGCTTTATGCAATTGGTAGATGGAGTGGATATGCAGGCAGCTACTTTAGGTGTTCCTTTGGGTAATGCTATAGGGCCCACTGAACTGGATATTGCCAGCGTGGAAATTACACCCGGCGCTGCTTCTGCCCTCTATGGAATGAATGCTATAAATGGTATGGCTAACCTGATAACTAAAAGCCCTTTCTTATACCAGGGCTTAAGCGTATACCAAAAAACTGGTGTAAACCATGTAGATGGAATAGATCATACTCCAAGTGTATTAACAGAATCGGCTATCCGTTACGCACAAGCGTTTCATGACAAGTTTGCCTTTAAAGTAAACTTCGGCTATATGCAGGGTACGGACTGGATATCCAATACCCGTTTAGATCAGAATACAAATAACCTGAAAAGTGCTAACCCTGGTTATCCTCAACTGAATGGCGCTAATAACGTAGCATTTGACGGCTGGAATAAATATGGCGATGATGCATTAGCCGGTAGCAACGTGGTATCTATTGGTGGCCTTACTATCAATGGGAACGCAAATCAAACCCTTCGGGTAGCCCGTACCGGTTACTGGGAAAAAGACCTGGTCAGTCCCAAGGTAAATAACCTGAAGTTTGATGCGGCCCTGCATTATCGTATCCATGAAAATGCGGAATTATCTTATTCTTATCGGGTAGGTAAAATGGATGGCGTCTTTCAGCGGGGTAATAAAATACGATTGGATAATGTAGTAGTGCAAAATCATGCACTGGAACTAAAAGGAAGTAATTACCTGTTGCGTAGTTATGTATCCATCGAAAATACTGGTGATTCGTATAATGTAAAACCTTTGGCTGATAATATGGACTTATATAGCGGTGGCGCTACAGATACTAAAACACCAGGCAGTTGGGGCACCAAATATAAAAACGCCCTGAATGCATATGCGGCGGATCATGGTGGATTAACTTCGGATAACCTGGCTGCTGCTGCGCAATATGCACGCCAGCAGGCCGATGCCAGCCGTGTGCAACCAGGCACAGCGGAATTTGAACAATTAAAGAACACTATCATAACACTCAATAATTGGGATATTAAATCCAACTCGATACCGGATGCACCTGAAACCGGCGGTGCGGCACTTATACAAAAAAGCCGTTTATATCATACCGAAGCCCAATGGGATTTATCGGATAAAGTAAAGGTCTTTAATTTGTTGATCGGTGGTGATGCCCGCATATACCAGGTCATTCCCGATGGAA
Organism: Chitinophagaceae bacterium; assembly: GCA_025924755.1. Lineage (GTDB taxonomy): Bacteria > Bacteroidota > Bacteroidia > Chitinophagales > Chitinophagaceae > Flavisolibacter. Next base: position 3,347 of record JAICHT010000071.1, read on the forward strand.
ACAATTTTGTTGATTTTTCACGCCCAATTGCCGAGCGCAACCGGCCATTAAAAGATGGGAGCTTTGGCAATGATATTTACTATAAAAAAATCGGCGTCTTTTCGCAGATCACTAAAACATTCTTCGACGATAAATTAAAGTTATTTGCATCGCTGCGATATGATTACAATCCCGAGTTCAATCCGAAGTTGACGCCCCGTTTGGCTGCTGTATATACGTTCAAGCAAAACCATAATTTCCGCTTTACCTATCAGCAGGGTTATCGTTTTCCGGCACTTTTTGAAGCCTTGTCGTATGTAAATAACGGGCGGGTAAAACGCGTAGGCAGCCTGTCTTATATTGATGAAGGACTGGGCTATTTGGAAAACAGTTATACACAGGCATCTGTTATTAACTTCAATGCAGCCGTAAGTGCTCAGGGCAATACGGATGCCGCTGCATTAGCCAACCGAAATTTGTTGGTAGCAGCCAACCTGCCAAAAGCACGTCCGGAGCATATCAGCTCTTTTGAAGTAGGTTACAAAAGTATATTGTTCAACAATAAACTGGTTATAGATATTGATGCATACAGCAATGTTTACGATGGATTTTTAGGCCAGGTGCAGGTATATGTGCCGAAAGGAGAAACGGTAGGTTCGGACGCAGCTGTAATAGCCATGCTGGATAGAAACCGGGATGCTACTATCGGTACTGCCAACACCGTAGCCAGTAAAGGGCAGGATCGTTACCGGGTATATACCAATGCCAAAAACGACTATCATAATTTTGGCTCGGCATTGGGCATGACCTATAACTTTTATAAAAAATATACCCTTGCAGGAAACATTAACTTTAATAAAATGAGATCCAATAGTACCAACGATGTTTTTATAACCGGTTTCAATACGCCGGCATGGGCCACCAATCTTTCTTTCGGAAACAGGGAAGTGGTAAAGAACATTGGTTTTACTATTACCTGGAGATGGCAGGATGCATTTGTATGGGAAAGTCCGCTGGTAACCGGCGATGTGGCGGCTTATAGTACTATTGATGCCCAGGTGAATTATCGCCTGCCTAAAACCAAATCAACCATAAAAGTAGGTGCATCCAATATTTTAGATCACCGGTATATACAATATGCGGGTGGCCCCACTATTGGAGGGTTATATTATGTAGCTATTACAGTTGATGGAATATTGAAAAAATAAAGCCGGGCACTATGGATAAAAAGAATGAATCATCTGTACATGCTTCTGCTTTAAAATTACATTATCCTAGTAAAATGATAGATTATATCCTGTATATTTGAATAACAGGTAAAAAGTACTATTGCATAGTATCCGAATCTATTTAACTATTTGTAGAAATTGACTGTTCTCGGTTTCCTTCTATAGATATGGATTGAATAAATTATTGAAATGAGTCAAGAGGTCGTAGCGAAAATAAGTAAGGAAAATAAATTACCGCATTCGGCCGGGAATAACCTGTTCCCGGTTTTTCTTAAGCTGGAAAACCTTTCTTTACTTATTGTAGGCGGTGGAAATGTGGGTCTCGAAAAGTTGCAAGCCGTTCTGCATAATTCTCCTGCTACTAAAATAAATTTAATAGCTATTCATGTTCAGGAAAAAATTAGAGAATTAGCCACACAACATGATGTTACTATCCATGAAAAAGCTTTTGAAGAAGCAGATTTAAACAATATAGATATAGTAATTATTGCAGTAAATGACCCCGCAGCCAGCAGGCAAATACGGGCAGCCGCTAAAGAAAAAGGCAAATTGGTAAACGTGGCCGACCAACCGGACCTGTGTGATTTTTATTTGAGTTCTATTGTAAAAAAAGGCAATCTTAAAATAGCGATATCCACCAATGGCAAATCACCCACTATTGCCAAACGCTTAAAAGAAGTAATTAGTAACCTGATACCCGATGAAATAGAAAGCGTATTGCAGAATATGCAAACCATCCGGCAGGGTATGAATGGTGATTTTAATGAAAAAGTAAAGCAGTTGAATGATTTGACTAAAGTGCTGATAGCGAAGCAGATTAACTTAGACGGACGAAAGAAAGTGGAAGATAAGAAATGGCAAAAGATTGTAAAGTGGTGTTTGTTTGCTTTCATCTTTATGATACTGGGACATGCCGTATTATCGTACATTCCGTTTGGAGAGGTCATTAAAGGTATCAAGTCCGTTCCTGAATATGTTGATACCAAGACTTTTTTCATAATGCTGCTTACCGGCTTCCTGGCTCAAATGGTAGATGGTTCGTTGGGTATGGGATATGGTACCATATCCACTACTTTCTTATTGGCTTACGGTGTTAGCCCGGCTATTGTAAGCAGCCGGGTGCATTCTGCCCGTGTTTTTTCCAGTGGGGTGTCGGGTTATAGTCATCACCGTTTTGGTAATATCAATAAAAAGTTATTCGGCACATTGGTAATTCCGGGTGTGGTTGGCGCTATTATCGGTGCTTCCCTGGCTTATTTTGGGCAAAGATATTCTTCGTGGGTACGCATCCCGCTTTCAGTATATACGCTTTATCTGGGATATTATATTATCCGAAAGGCGTTCCGGAAAAACAAAAATTCCAGCAAAGTTAAGCGGGCTGGTTGGTTGGCTTCTGCCGGTGGTTTTATGGATGCTTTTGCCGGCGGTGGATGGGGCACTTTGGTTACCAGTACCTTGATATCTAAACGGCGAAGTCCGCGTTATGTAATTGGCTCGGTTTGCCTTGCTGAGTTTTTTGTGGTGCTTGCCAGCTCCATTACTTTTTTTATTTTATTGAGAAGTATTCCTTTAATCGATGTGGCCGGATTGATCATTGGCGGGCTTTTAGCCGCACCGATTGCTGCACGCCTCGTAGGAAAGCTGCCTTTAAAAACAATGTTTGTAGTAGTAGGTTGCTTTGTAATTCTTACCAGCTTAAATACCTTGTGGAAAGCTGTTTCGCATCTGTAATATTACTTCTGTTCCAGCCAATTGGTGATATGCGTGGAGATAGCTGGCGCTTCGGTTAAAAAGCCATCATGCCCATACACCGAATCAATTTCAACAAAACGGGTATTGGGTAAATGTGCAGCAAGATATTCGTGCTCCTGAACAGGACATAACAAATCACTGGTAATACCAATCAGTAAAGTTTTTTGATGAATGCCATTCAATAAAGTTTCCATAGCGCTTCTGCCCCTTGCCAGGTTGTGACTATCCATAGCTTTGGTAAGCAGCCAATAACTATACGCGTTAAAGCGGTTTACTAATTTTTGCCCCTGGTAATTAATATATGAGGAGGCTTTAAAATCATCCAGCTTTTCATCATCTGTATCGGTCTGCCGCTCAGCATAAATTTCATAGGTACGATAGGTGATCATGCCGATTGCACGGGCGGCTTTCAAGCCTTTTGCTCCGGCGTCTTTATGCGGTTCCAGCCAGGTTCCGTCTGCTTCAATAGATAGCCGTTGTGCAGTATGTATAGCAATGCCCCAGGCACTTTCGCGGGCCGAGGTGCCTATTAAAAAAAGATTGTCAATAATAGCAGGCTCCATCACGCACCATTCCAATGCCTGGTAGCCGCCCATACTACCCCCAACCAGCAAATGAATCTTTTCTATTTGTAAATACTGCCGTAATAAAATATGTGCTTTTACCATATCGCGAATGGTCACTAATGGAAAGGTATGATAGTAAGGTTGTTGGGTATCCGGGTTGATACTGAGCGGACCCGTGCTGCCATAGCAGGAACCAAGGATATTGGCACATACAATAAAATGTGTTTCCGGATTGATAGCGCCGTTTTTACCAATTACGCCCGGCCACCATTCCGCCGCTTGCGAGCTGGCCGTTAGTGCATGGCATATCCACACAATATTGCTTTTGGCTACATTTTGCGTTCCATATACGTTATACGCAATGGTAATTTGAGGAAGCACTTGTCTGTTCTCCAGTTCAAATGGCTGATTATAATGAAAATAGTTCATTCCAGTGATTCAAAACGTAAAGTAAACGCATCGATAAATTACATTTACAAAAAATTTTAATGGTGACTATAGAAATTACCCGTGTTCATGGCGATTACGGCTTTGAAGCGAAAAACAAAAACGGTCATACGGTGCAAACGGACAGCAGTTCGGAAAGTGGCGGAAATGATGCAGGAGTTCGTCCGATGCAACTGTTATTAATGGGCTTAGGCAGTTGCAGCGCTATTGATATTGTTTCGATTTTAAAAAAACAAAAACAGCAGATTGACGATTTTACCATGCATATAGAAGGGGAACGGGAAGAAAATAAAACGCCTTCTTTATGGAAAACTATTCATATCGTTTTTCATTTAAAAGGCCCGATAGATAAGGATAAAGCTCAGCGTGCCTGCCAATTGTCTATTGAAAAATATTGCTCCGTAGCCGAAACGCTTCGCAGGGCTGGCGCTATTATTACGTGGCAACTGAAAGTAAATGAGTGATGGATGTCAAATGATACTCGTTGTTGATTGTGTTACCGAATACTTTTCCAACTGGCTATTAACTAAAAACGGATGACTGTAAACAAATCTTTAAAGAACTAATTTTTATATTATGGAACAAAACCCGATAACTAAAGCCATTCGTACCCATATACCGCGTACCAACGAAATGGAGCATTCTTCACCGCTTTTTTTAACCAGCAGTTTTTGTTTTGATAATGCCGAAGAAATGCGGGCCACCTTTGCAGGAGAAACCGATGATAATATTTACAGCCGCTTTAGTAATCCAAACGTACAGGAGTTTATTGATAAGATATGCATACTGGAAGGCGCTGAAGATGGCTTTGCTACTGCATCGGGCATGAGTGCGGTGTTTGCCTCTTTTATGGCGTTGCTTAAAAAAGGCGATCACTTATTGTCCTGCAATTCTATTTTTGGAAGTACGCATACCGTTATTTCCAAATATTTACCGAACTATGGCATCGAATATACCTATGTGCCGGCCGATAAGCCGGAAGAATGGGAAGCGGCAATCAGGCCCAATACTAAAATGATTTATATAGAAACTCCTACTAACCCGGGATTGGATATTATTGACCTGGCAGTGGTGGGGCAACTGGCCAAAAAGCATTCCCTCATATTAAATGTTGATAATTGTTTTGCTACGCCCTTAGGCCAGCGCCCTATTGATTTTGGTGCTCACCTGGTTGTGCATTCCGCTACTAAATGGATTGACGGACAAGGCAGGGTGTTGGGCGGCATTGTAGTAGGGGAAAAAGAATTGATAAAAGAGATATATGCGTTTTGCCGCAGTACCGGGCCGGCTATGTCGCCATTTAATGCCTGGGTATTAAGCAAAAGTACTGATACGCTGGATGTGCGGATGGAGCGTCATAGTGCCAATGCATTGCATATAGCCAAAGCTTTAGAAAACCATGCAAAAATTGCTTTCTTAAAATATCCGTTTTTGCCTTCGCATCCACAATATGCGATTGCTAAAAAGCAAATGAAAAATGGCGGCGGAATTGTTTGTTTTGAATTGAAAGGAGGTTTGCAAAGTGGCCGTAACTTTCTGGATAGTTTAAAGATTCTCACCTTAACGGCAAACTTAGGCGATACCAAAAGTATTGCCTCGCACCCTGCCAGTACCACGCATGCAAAACTAACCGAGCAGGAACGGCAGCAAGTAAACATCACTCCCGGACTGATCCGCATTTCGGTAGGGCTTGAATATGCGGCTGATATACTGGCCGATATTGAGCAGGCATTGGAAAGTTGCTGATTTTGTCAGTTACTATTACTAATTTTATAATATCAACCTTTGCAACCTTAACTTTTATCTGCTATGTATAATAGGGTAGTACCAATGCTAAACATTAAGCCTCATGAATCCCGCTTAGTGAAGCATCTTTTTTTACTTCAGTTTACATTGGGTATTGCCACCGCTTTTTTAACTATTGGTTCGCTTACATTATTTCTCACTTCCTATAATTATAATGTAAACCAGTTTCCGAAAGTTTTTATTTTTTCGGCGCTATTACTGATATTGTTTAACCAGGTATATGCCTATTTTGAAAAGCACCGGAACTCCAGGCAGTTGCTGGAGCTTATTGTTATTTTTTCAGGCATCTCGCTGCTGGTGCTCTGGTTAGGCATGGAAGTGTTTAATGCCTCTTTTTGGCCAATGATTGTAGCGCCATGGAGTATATTAATTTATATGCTGGTGGGCTATGCGTTTTGGGGCATGGTAGCCATAATGTTTAATATACGCGAAAGCAAGCGGATTTTTGCAATTGCCGGTGCAGGCGATATTCCGGCAAAAATGGTGGGCTATGCTTTTGTATCTATACTAGTGCCGTTTATCGGTGTCAAAAACCTGCTATGGATTTCGATAGCCGCTTTTGCCGCGTCGTTGTTTTTAATAAAAAACTTTAAAAAAAAAGGCATCTATACACAGGAAGAGCATCTCACCGAGCACTCCGCACATGCGGCGTCGCACCGGGGAATACTGGAACGGCTGTTTCAAAATAAGCTTATTTTTTTTATAACCTTACTTACCGTTTTCGCCTCTATTGTTTTTACGTTTACCGATTTTTTAGTACTGTCTGATATTAAAGTAAAGTATAGAAATGCACATGAAATTGCTTTTTATATTGCCATGTTTTTTGCAGCCGGACGCATAGTAGCTATTGCCCTTAAGGTGTTATTCAGCAGCCGGATGATAGCAAAGCTGGGCCTCGCCAATTCGCTGTTATTAACGCCCTTACTTTTATTGCTTATCAATAGCCTTATGATTTTTAAAAGTAATGGTCCCTACTTTTATTTGTACATTTTCGGGTCTATGGTACTTTTAATGGAAGTACTAAAGTCCGTAGTGCAGGAGCCGGTCTTTTTTATTTTATTTCAGCCTTTAAATCCGCACGACCGGCTGAAAGGGCACTTGATTGCCAAAGGATATACGCTGCCCGTAGCGCTTTTGCTGGTGGGTTTCTTTTTAATTAATTACCAACATCAGAATGAAGTAATTTCTTTTCGTTTTGTTTCAGCTATTTTAACCGTGGTGTTGCTTGCATGGATTGTAACCGTTTACCTAGTAAAAAATGAATATGTGCAAACGCTGGTGCAGTCTTTAAAGAAAGGATATTTTTCAGGCGAGGATTTATTTTTGAATGATAACGCGGTTACAAAAGTGTTGATCAATAAAACAAAAAGTAATAAACCGTTAGAAGTGATTCATGCTTTAAACTTGTTGGAACGGACCGACTATCATAATAAATACACGTTGTTATTAAAGCAGTTTCAATCAACAGAGTTTACAGAGGTTAAGGAGTATATATTATCGCGTTTTATTGATAATAATATGGAAAGCGCCTTGCCTATTATTAAAAACCAGTTGCAACAATACCCGGCTTTAAAACCTTCTTTAATAAAAGCGCTGTTTTTCTTAGATACAAAAGACGTGAAAAGCTGGAAGGGAGAATTGGCCTCGCTGGATCATAAAAATAAAAAAGCGGCAATTGCAGGGTTACTTTTAAGAGAAGACAGCGAAGCAGATGAAATAGTAAAATCGGAACTGCTGAACCTGGCTCATAGCAGTAACGATGATGAAGTGCTGTTGGCGTGTGCTATTATTACCGAAGCAAGCAAAGGAAAGTTTACCGAAACCTTAGAAGTACTCTTGCACCATCCCAATATGCATGTGTGCAACAAAGCCATAGAAGCAGCAGGCAGTGTAAAGGATTTTGAAATTTTTCCGGTAGTGGCGGATATAGCTGAAAAAAGAGGCGCCGACTTTTCGTTGCAGCGGGCATTAATTAGCTATGGCGATGAAATTTTTGGTGACGATCACTTAATAAACCAATCCTTTTCCGAAGCTATAAAACCTGCTGCCATCAAGGCCGCTGCAAAAATGAAGGGCGATCATTCTTTAAATTACTTATACAGTTTGCTTGAAACCAAAGACAAGGCATCCGATAGTGTGATTCAAGCTTTGTGGCTAAAACGACCTAAAATAAACGGCAGCCTGGAGGTAATTGATCAATGGATACAAACGAAGCTGGCCGACGTAAAAGCCAAATCGGTTATCCTACATGCTTTGTCTGGACATTGGCAAACCAAGTTATTAAAACAAGCAATTGGCTCTGAAATCCACCAGGATGTGGAAACCCTGCTGAAAGCGGCGGCATTGCTATACAACCGCCAGTTGGTGGACCGTTTTATAGAAGTGTTTAAGTTAAACAATGCGCAAATGGTAGGCAACGCTTTAGAGTTGTTGGAACTAACCATCCATCAGAAGATTTTTGTTTCTTTAAACGAGCTCATTGAGCTGTCTATCGAAATTAAGCGGAAAGGAATTGAGACCACGATGGATAACTTTTTAGTGGATGATATATTAACCGATGTCATTACAAATAGCAAAGCTAATTTTAATAGCTGGACCCGTTCGGTAGCTTGTTACGAACTGCCTAAAATGCGAAATGATGGCCAAGTAGTAACGGTATTAAACAGCCCGATAAAGGATGAGGATCATTTGCTGCGCGAAACAAAAAATTACGTTTTATCTATTTTAAAATAAATGCCATGCTGCTGGTTGAGAAAGTTTTAATATTGAAATCTTCCGAAATTTTTCAAAACACTGTTGAAAGCGAATTGGTGGTGCTGGCAGGTATTTTACAGGAAGAATATGTAGAACCCCGTGTAAAAATATTTTCTAAAGGAGATACCGGCAGTTGTATGTTTTTTATTTATAAAGGTAAGATCCGCATTCATGATGGCGAGCATACATTAGCGGTGCTGGGTGATAATGAAATATTGGGAGAGTTGTCGGTGTTGGATTCTGAAAGCCGGTCGGCCACTGCTACTACGATGGAAGAATCTATTTTGCTTAAATTAGACCAGGAACCATTTTATGATATCATCATGAGCAACCCGGATATTCTTAAAGGCATTCTTAAAACACTGTGCAAAAGGTTGCGGGCTATTAATACCAAAAGCACAGTTACCGAGCTAGCACATTAGTTCAACCTTTTTTTTTACATCCGATAAGTTTTTCTGCTTCAGCCTGTCGCGTTTTTGCTTGGTAATATGCATAAAATAGCTGTGGTTCTCTAAAAACCTCACCTGTAGCTGATTCCATTCCAGTTCATTGGATACGATCTTTTGATGAATGAACTCGTTATACAATCCATTGCCTATGGAAAAAAAGTCATGTCTGCCCAAATAATCCAGGTCGGCATCGCATATAATTTGTTCGAGCACCGTTTGGGGCTTTTGTGGAATTTTTGTAGCCCGTATCATACCACATATTTTATCTATCTGGCTCTCTGAAAACCCAAAAGCGGGCAGTTCTTTTTGAGCTATTTCACAGCTGCTTTCTTCATGGCCTGTATATAAATTTAAAAATCCAGTGTCGTGGTATAATGCGCCTACTTTTAAAAGCAGCAGATCTTCCGGATTGGTAATGCCCGATTCTTCCGCAATAATGACGGCCTGCTTCAGTACGTCAAGCGTATGCGCTATGTTGTGATACGATAAATAGGAAGGTAGTCCGGCTTTAAGCTTTTGAAGCACATGGGCTTTTATTGATGAAAATGCAAGCATGGAACGATACTGATTATTGAACAAGATATTATTTATAAAACAATATTTCGAATGAAACGCTAAATAAAAGATTTCTATTGATTCATAGCTGACGGCACTTTTACTTTATTAACAAAATACATATCAATTTCGCCTTTGTTTTTGGCATTAATCTTTCCTCGGTACGTACAATCAAAATTATCTTTTATTAATTGATACGTAGAACCGGATATATTGATTTTACCGGCTTCACTACAGGTTTCCATCCTCGATGCTATATTAACCGTATCGCCCCATATATCGTAAGCAAATTTCCGTAAGCCTACAATGCCCGCTACTACCGGCCCAGTATTAATGCCCATTCTCATTTCGTATAAGATATTACCAGCGGCATTCTTGGTTTTATAATCTTCTATAAAATCCCGCATTTCTATAGCCGCTTTTACCACATCGGTATAATGGGTTTCATTAATAACGGGCAAACCCCCTGCGCACATATATGCATCGCCGATTGTTTTTATTTTTTCAAT